>JAAYXU010000323.1 GCA_012515725.1 Clostridiales bacterium
CCGCGCGAAATTGTTCGCGCCGACGATGGTAACGCCGGGATAATGCACCTGGTGGTAGAAGTCGATCATGCCCGCGGGGTTTCTGGTGCAGCCAAGAAGAGCGACCCTTCCAAACCGCGCCATACAGCCCAGCGTCTGAACGAGAGCCGCGGGGACGCCGGTCACCTCGATAGCCGCGCTCACTCCCTTTCCGGAGGTGATCCCCCTGACCCGCTCCGCATAGCCGTCCGCCAGCGGGTCGAGCGTGCAGTCCGCGCCAAGCGTATCGGCTATCGCGCGTCTTTCGGGATTCGGATCGGCGGCGACGATAGGGCAAGCGCCCGCTGCCCGAAGAATAGCGACCGCAAAGAGCCCCAGTATGCCCAGCCCCGCCACCAGCGCCGATTCCCCGGCCTCCAGCCTTGTTTTGCGCACACCGGCCAGCGAGAACCCGGCGATCACCGTCAGCGCCGCCTCTGCCTGGGGAACCGATGCGCTGTCAATCCGGAACACCTGCGACTCGTCGACGCAGTTATACTGCTGGTGCTTGCCAAAGTAGATGACGACGCGGTCGCCGGGCGCGATGCTTTTTACCGAGCTCCCGACTTTTTCGACGACGCCCGCCCCGCTGTACCCGAAAGCCCGCGGGAAAACCGCCCGCTCGAGCACTTCGCCGCCGCTCACCTGTATTTCGCCCGTCAGGTTATCCCTCTCGGTACCCGCGCTGACCGCCGTGTATTCGGTTCTGACCAGCACCTCGCGCTCTGCCGGCACATCGGGAACCTCATTATCCACAAGCGCCGCGACGCAGGGCTCCACGAACAGTATCTGTCTGCTTTTGATAAGCCTGTACCTCTCATTCCAAACTATCAGGCGGTTGCGTCGTCAGCGACGCGCTTACCTTCCTGGCGGCTTCACGCGATGCAGCTCCGGCCGCCATCTATGAGAAAGTCCGCGCCGGTAATAAACGATGCTTTGTCGGAGCACAGATAGAGGATAAGATCGACGACCTCTTCAGGCTCTGCCGCGCGGCCCAGCGCGGTCTGCATTTTTGCCATGGCGGGACGAGTAAGAACCGGCCCGGGCGAAACGCAGCAAACCCGCACTCCATACGGCGCTCCGTAGCGGGCCAGAGATTTGGTAAGCCCGGTCATCAGGCCGCTTTTCGCGGCGCTGTAGTCGACACAGCCGAAGCCCGCTACCCCCTCTATCGAGCCCATGAGTATTATGACGCCGCTTTTTTGCTCCATCATCGTCCCTATGACCGCATGAGAAAAGTAAACGGGGCCCTTGAGGTTCACGTCGATACCCCAGTCGATGATGCCGATGTCCGTGTCCTTGAAGCCGCCGGTGCATCCGAAGACCCGGCTCGAAGCGCCGCCCGCGCAGTTGATGAGTATGTCTATTGTGCCGAATTTCTCCAGCGTCCGCTCCGCCGCGTGCTTCACCTGCGCGTAATCGCGCACATCGACGGCTATGGCCATCGCTTCGCCGCCCTGCCGCCTGATATCCCCGGCGGCAGCCTCAGCCGCCTCCAGGTTGACATCGGTCAGCGCAACGCGGGCGCCCCGGGCCGCAAGCTGCTGGGCCGACAGCAAACCCATACCCGACGCAGCGCCCGTTATAATCGCCGTCTTGCCTGAAAACTCCATCAGAATCCCTCCCCGCGAATGCCGTTTGTGGTCTGGGAATCGGCGCGCTGCGATACCGCGCTGCGCGCAACCGTCCGGTCCAGATTGTCATACACCGCCCTGGTCGCGCGCAGCAGCGCCTGCTCCCGGGACGAGCCCGGCGTATACGCCTGTACGCACAGCACCATCGACGAGCCGAACAGCGGTGCGATAGCCCGGTGCAGTTTCCCGCTCTGACCGCCGCATATATGCAGGAACGGAACCTTCAGCTCACGCTTCATGAGCGTAGTAATATTGAGGGCTTCGTACATTTCCTCCTCGCTGTGACCGCTGACGACGATCTTGATCATGTCCGCGCCTCGGGACTCCATCGCCCGGGCATGCGCGATGGTCTCCTCGGCTGTCATGAAATCGCCCGTGTGGGACGACATGAGCACTTCGCCGCCCATCGTATGGATTTTATCAATCAGTCTTTTCTGCTTTTCTACGATCTCAGGCCTCATCGAAAGCTGCCTGGGAGACGGGTCATATATGTCGCCCATGATGTCACACATCGACGCGCCCGCCTCCACCGCCATAAACAGCACCTCGAGAAGCTCGTCATCGGTATACAGGGGCGGCTTTTTCC
>JAAYXU010000324.1 GCA_012515725.1 Clostridiales bacterium
CACAACCGGATCGTGCTTGCTCACGTCGATGAGCCCGGCAAGGTTGAAGTAGGAAGTAATCCAGTGCGCGATGCCCGCCAACCCGGAATGGGGACCCACCATCACGACCGCCGGACGGTTCAATAGCTTGTTCGTATCGAATATATTGTAGATTTCCTCGTCCTTTAGAAGGCCGTCGGCGTGAATCCCGGCCCGCGTAGCGTTGAAAGAGCGGCCTACAAACGGAGTTCTGGGCGGTATCTCGTACCCGATCTCTTCCTCGAAGTACCGCGCCACCTCGGTGATGACGGGAAGCTCCAGCCCGTCGGTCGTCCCCCGCAGCGACGCGTACTCGACGGCCATCGCCTCCAGCGGACAGTTCCCGGTGCGCTCGCCTATACCGAGCAGCGCGCAGTTGACCGCGCTGCATCCATACAGCCACGCGGTAGCGGCGTTTGTCACCACCTTATAGAAATCATTGTGGCCGTGCCACTCCAGCTGCCCGCTGGGAACGCCCGAATAGTGCCTCAGCCCGTATATGATGCCCGGAACGCTGCGCGGCAGCGCCGCGCCCGGATACGACACGCCGTATCCCAGCGTATCGCAGGCGCGGATCTTGATGGGTATACCCGACTCCGCCGAGAGCTTCATGATCTCATTGGCGAAGGGCACAACGAAACCATAGAAGTCGGCGCGGGTAATGTCCTCGAAATGGCAGCGGGGAACGATGCCGTAACTCAGAGCCGCCTTGATGATGCCCAGATACTGCTCCATCGCCTTTTTGCGGTTTAGTCCCATCTTATTGAATATGTGATAGTCGGAGCAGCTCACCAGTATGCCGGTCTCCCGCACTCCCATGCTGCGGACCATCTCGAAATCCTTTACATTGGCGCGTATCCATGTGGTTACCTCGGGAAACTCATACCCCAGCGCCATGCACGCCTCGATCGCCTGCTTGTCTTTGTCGGTGTACACGAAAAACTCGCTCTGCCGGATGACGCCGCCCGGACCACCCAGACGGTTCAGGAGCGTGAAAAGATCCACGATCTGCTTGACCGTAAAGGGTGACGTGGACTGCTGCCCGTCACGGAACGTAGTGTCGGTTATCCATATGTCCTCGGGCATGTTCATCGGGACCAGCCGATGGTTGAATGGTACCTTGGGCACCGAAGTATACTCAAAAAGATGCCGGTACAGGTTAGGCTCGGGCACGTCCTGCAGCGAATACCGGTATGCGCTCTGCTCCAGGAGATGCGTTTTCTTGTCATATTCGAGTACGCGCATGAAACAACGCTCCTTTCCTAATCAAGATGGCTCATGAAAGTCGATATTCGGTTAAGTCCCCGCTCGATGTCGCTCATGGAGGACGCGTAGGACAGGCGGACATGCCCATCGGCGCCAAACGCGCAACCGGGTACCACGGCGACCTTTTCCGCCTCAAGGAGCGCCTCCGAAAAGTCCATCGATCCTGTGATCAGTCTGCCCTGCCACCGGCGGCCGATCGCGCCCCCGATATTCATCATTACGTAGAACGCGCCGTCCGGCCTCACGCACGAGAGTCCGGGAATGCTTCCGATGCGGTCGGCGATATAGTCGCGCCTGCGCCTGAATTCCGCGGCCATCTCCAGGACTGGCTCCTGCGGGCCGCGAAGCGCTCGCGCGGCGGCGTACTGAGCCATCGTGTTGGGGTTTGAGGTAACATGGCTCTGCAGACTGCCCATCGCCTTTGCGACCGGAAGGGGCGCGGCTGTGTAACCGATGCGCCAGCCGGTCATCGCGAACGCCTTGGACGCGCCGTTAATTACGATGGTGCGCTCGATCATATCGCTGCCCAGCGCGGCGATGCTTACAAGTGGCTCGGGCGTATAGCAGAGCTTCTCATAGATTTCGTCGGATACGACGATGAGGTCCCTGTCGGCGGCCAGACGCGCGATTTGCGTAAGGTTGTCCCGCGAATACACGGCGCCCGTCGGGTTGCAGGGATTATTTATGACGATGGCGCGCGTTCTGGGCGTCACCGCCTGCGCCAGACGACCTGCGTCGATCCGGAATCCTTCGGATTCGTCGGTGGGTACGAACACGGGCACGCCCCCGGCCAGGCTCACAAGCTCCGGGTAGGACACCCAGTAGGGCGACGGGATGAGCACCTCGTCGCCGGGATCAAGTATGGCCATAAACGCGTTAAAAAGTGACTGCTTCGCGCCGTTTGATACGACGATCCGGGAGGGTTCATAGCGCAGACCGTTCTCCCTTTCAAACTTCTCGGCGATGGCCTTTCGCAGATCCAGCATGCCTTCCGCGGGCGTATAGCGGGTCATACCCCTATCAAGCGCTTCCTTGGCCGCGTCGCGGATATGTACGGGCGTGTCGAAATCCGGCTCCCCCGCGCCGAATCCCACGACATCGATCCCCTCGGCCGCCATTTGTTTGGCGCGGGCGCTGATAGCCAGCGTGATCGATGGATGGATTGACTGGACTCTGCCCGACAGTTTCATGCTGATTCCTCCTTCAAACTCCACTCGCTATTGCAGGAATAATGCAATTCCGC
>JAAYXU010000325.1 GCA_012515725.1 Clostridiales bacterium
ATATGTTTCTCCTCCTTATACCTAATATGATTCCGCTTAATTTAATTCTATGCCCGGCGCTGCAAATCCTGCTGGATTTCCGCTAATTAAGCATATTTTATACAGTGTCTGAAAGTGCTCCGCCGGGCTGCCGCTTACTGATAGTGTCGTACTAACAAAAGGTGAATACCGGTAAACAAATGCTGTTGCCCCGCTAACTTTCGTCAAATCCATGACGAACCGCGCCGTTTATGGTAGAATGATTCCATTGCCCGCGGAGCGTCCGCTTACGCCGCGCGCGCGGGCCAAAACGGGCAGGAGGAGCGTATGCAGGAACGGGATACGATGCGCGAATTTGCCGATCTGTCGCTGGAGAGAAACTCCCCGCTTCCGGCATACTACCAGATACAAGCCTATATCGAAAAGCTGATCCGCGAGAAACGCATTATTCCCGGGGACAGGCTTCCTTCGGAGCGTGAGTTCGTATCGGTCTTCCCGGTCAGCCGGATGACCTATCGGCAGACGCTGGGTGAGCTTGCCCAACTGGGGCTGCTCGTGCGCCGCCAGGGCAGCGGAACCTACGTCGCCTACCCGAAGATCGGCTCCTCCCCGATGCAGGTGACCAGCTTTTCTGAGAACATGGCGGGAAGCGGCCTGAGAGCCGGAGCGCGTACGCTTAAGAAACAGCGGTTCGCGCGTCCGCTCCCCGACGTTGCCGCCGCGCTCATGCTTCCTGCCGATCATCCCGTCATATACCTGTCGCGCATACGGCTGGCCGACGATCGTCCCGTGGTGCTCGAGCAGTCGTGGCTGGACGCGGTCCTCTATGAATCCCTGCTTACAATAGACCTAACAGACCGCTCGCTGTACCGGGTTTTGAAGGAGCAGTTCGATATCACGATCACGCGGCGCAGCGAGAGCATAGAGGCGGCGCTTTGCGACGAGAAGCTGTCGCGCAAGCTCGGTATTTACGCAGGCGCGCCGCTACTAAAGACCGTCGGCACAGGATACGACGGGCAGGGTCGCCCTGTTGAGTATACGGTCAGCCATTATCGCGGCGATCTGTACCGGTTCACGGTCACAGGATACCGCGAGCTGTCCGGGGAATAAGTGAACCGCCCGTCCGGGCATTGTCCGGGCCGGATCGCGGTTCTTTAATACATACGGTTTAGGAGGCATGAAAATGGAAGAATCCATCATGAAGCGCTTCTCTCTCGAAGGCCGGGTTTCTATCGTCACCGGCGCGGCCCAGGGACTGGGGCTTGCGATGGCGCAGGCTCTGGCCGAGGCAGGAAGCCGGATCGTGATCGGCGAGGTGAATGTGGACAAGGCCCGGGACGCGGCGCGTGAAATCAGCCGCCGGTATGGGGTGGAGGCCGAGGCGATGCGCTGCGACGTGACCAGCCCCGAGGACGCCGCGGCGCTTACCGATGCGGCGCGTGAGCGCTTCGGGCGCATCGACGTGCTCATCAACAACGCCGGTATCGTTCACCACGAACCGGCCGAGGACGTAGCCTACGAAAACTGGTTCAAGGTTATTAACGTCGATCTCAACGGCGTATTTATCATGTCGCAGGCGGTGGGCCGCGCGATGCTGGCGGCGGGCCGCGGCTCCATCATCAATATCGCGTCTATGTCGGGACTCATCGTCAATACGCCGCAGTGCCAGGCCTCCTACAACGCCGCGAAGGCCGGCGTCATCCACCTGACGCGCTCTCTTGCGACCGAATGGGCGACCCGGGGCGTCCGCGTCAACGCGATCGCGCCGGGCTACATGAAGACCGCTATGACCGCTTCCTTCTTCGAGAACGCGGAGCACCCGTGGGTGAAGACATGGATGGACATGTCGCCCATGAAGCGCCCCGGCACGCCCGACGAGCTGGGCGGTCTGGCCATATATCTGGCGAGCGACGCATCCTCGTTCACAACCGGAGGCGTATTCGTGGCCGACGGCGGGTATTCGGCCTGGTGATGACGCGGCGCACGATTTCCCGCGCGGCAGGCGCGCTGGCCGCGCTCATTATGCTCGCGGGCTGCGGCGCTCCCGAGCCCGCGCCCGATGCGCGCGAAACGACCGCCCCGCCCAGGACCGCGACAGAACCTCCCGCGGCGGCGATATCGATGATGGTATCGGGGGAGCGCCCGCCGCTGGACAGTCCCGTGCTCATGGCCCTTGCCCAGCGCCCGGGCGTCACGCTGACGGTACGGGCCGTACCGGACGATGGTTACGCCGCCGCGCTGCAGGTGGCGCTGGCGTCGGCGGATATCGCCGACATCATAGAGGTGGAACCGGCGCAGGCCGAGCCCTACGCGGCTCTTTTCGCTGATGTGCGGCCGCTTTTTGAGCGGTGCGCGCCCGCGTATACGGCATGGGCCGCAAAGGAAGGACTCTGGGACACGCCCGGAGACTCCGGCTCGCCGGTTCTGGTATTCGCCGGGCACGCGGACACCCGCGCCATTGACGGCGGCTGGTGGGTCCGGAACGATCTGTACCGTCTGGCGGGCGATACCGGCGCGCTCTTTGCGGCGGCGGTAAAAGAGCCCGGTACGGTCGCGCTGTCCGCGCCCGGCGGCGTGCGGGGCCTCATGGATCAGGTCGCGCCGCTTTTTGGCGTACCGGCCGGGGTCTGCCGCCTTAAGGCCGGGCTCGTGTACGGGCCCGCGACCGAGGACTTCGGGCGCGCTCTATCGTGGCTGGCCGACTCTTTCGCGGCCGGGGCGCTCGACGCTTCCTTCGCGGTGCGCACGCGCGTAAGCTGGCGGAGCCTTGCCGCCTCGGGAGAGCTGGCTGCGACGCTTTGTGATTTTGACGAGTGGGAAGCGCTCGCGCGGGAAGGGTACACATTGTGCGCGCCGCCCGCCGTATCCGGGGAAAAGGCGTATGTCAGGACACGCCCCGGCCGCACGATTCGGTGGATGGCGCTTTCGTCCGCGTGCGTGAACCCCGAGTCGGCCGCGGGCTTTATCGACTACTGCTTTTCTGACGAAGGCAGGATACTGCAGAACTACGGCATCGAGGGCGTACACGCCGCGGTCTATGACGGATACGCGCTGCGCGTAAAGCCCTGGAGGGATGCGGGGATCCCCGCTCTGCGTGAGCAGGGGCTTTTAAGCCCGGTGATGCCCGGCGTCCTGCACGCGGAGGAATCCGCGCTCTCTCCCGGGGTCCGCGAGGCCGCCAGCAGACTGCGGGCATGGTATCTGCTGCCCGGCGATATGCCGGTAGAGACGCCTGTGCTCCGGGGCGACGCGGCCCGGCGGCAGGTCATACTGGAGGGGGCGCTGTGGCCGACCGCCCAACGCTGGTGGACCGACTTCATAACCGGGGCGCGCGATCCCGCTGCCGACTGGGACGCGTACCTCGCAGAGCTCGACGCGGCAGGTCTGGCTGAATATATCAGCGCATGGGGCCGCTGAATACGGCGGTCACATCGACGCGGGCGTCGTCCATGCTCACGCGGACCGAAAGCTCCCGCGACGACGCGGCCCCTTCCCACCCATAAAAGCTGTGTCCGCTCGCCGCGACGGCCTCCAGCGTGACCGTCTCTCCCGGCTCATAGACTTCCTTGTAGGGGTTTATTATGACCGTTCCCTTCCCCTCGACAAGGACGCACAGCACGCTGCCGACGCTGGCCATAGGCGGAGCGGTGTCGTGGATCATGACGCTGCTCTCGGGCAGTATCTGCGCTTTATTCAGGTACAGCACGCCCATGATGCCGCCCAGCGCGAATATGATAACGACTACGATCACGATCAGCCATTGCGTGTTCACGGCCTGTCCTCCTTTTAACTGCGCTCGTTCCGGACAACCTCGATGGTAATATTATACGGCCCGCGGCGCTTTCGGGCAAGAGCGCGCGGGCCGTATTGGTAAAAATCCCGTTCTCTAACATGAAAATCGGTATCACATACCGCAAATGTACACCGCAAGGGCGTACACGCGGGTGTCAGTGCAGGAATCGGTTGATTTCGTCGATGGTCACGCCGTCGTGTATGAGAAGATTCAGCCCTGTGGACAGTATGCGCGCCACATCGTCGACAATCGTATCGATCTCCTTGGGCGTCACCACCAGATCGCCCAGCTTCTTGGCGATGACCTGATCGACCATACGCTCAATCACTTCCTCCCGCGGCATTCCCGAGCCGGGCGCTTCGCGGGAAAGGATTTCGAGCGCGTCACGCACGATCGTCGTAGCGTATACCACCATCGGCACGCCCAGCGCGATGACCGGGACCCCCAGGCTGTTACGGTCGAGCGTGACACGGTTGTTCCCGATGCCTGATCCGGGGTTCAGACCCGTGTCGCTTATCTGTATAGTGGTACTGATGCGGTCGGTGCGCCGGGAGGCCAGCGCGTCGATGATAAATACAACGGTGGGCCCGACCTTTTCCACGACGCCCTGTATGATCTCGGCCGTCTCGATGCCGGTAATGCCCAGTACGCCGGGCGACAGCGCGCAGACCGGACGCACGCGCTCATCGACCTGATCGGGTATGACCTTGAGCAGATGGCGGGTCACCATCATCTTTGATACGACCCGCGGCCCCAGCGCGTCAGGGGTAATGTTCCAGTTGCCAAGTCCCACCACCAGCGCCGAGAAATCGCGGTTAATGGGCGGGAGCAGCGGCTTTAGTTCCCGGGCCAGGCAGTAGCTGACCCGCTCCTCGAGCGTAGGGTCCCGGTCCCGCAGATTGGGGGCCTCGAGGGTCACGTATACGCCGCGCGGCTTGCCCAGCGCCGTTTCCCCCGCGTTGCTGGTCACGCGCACCCGAGTGATCGTGATATCCCGGTCATCGCGGTTAATATCGGCCTCCACGCCGGGAATCTGGCTGGCGCTGCGGTCCTCCAGTATTTCGCGTGCCTCAAGCGCCAGATCGGTACGGATATCGCTCATGAAACCAGCTCCTTACCTCGCGTATGCTTTACATAGATTTCCCGGCCATCTTAAAATCATACCGATGCGGCGGCTGTATGCCTGCTTTTTACCCGGGGCGAAAGTATTTGTTCTCCATAAAACAACAGTTGTGAAAGTGCTCCGCTGCGCTGCTGCTTGATGATAATTGCAGAACTAGCATCTTTGTTCTTTTGCTTGTTTTTTCATTTTCTGAGATTAAGATGACGCTCCGCTGGGGTTACTTTCTGCCTTGATGCAGAAAGTAACCAAAGAGATCAAGATGTTTCAAGTCGGCCTCCGGCACTAAAATCAACGAGCTTACAATGAGAAACAAGAATTACTGCTTTGATTTTAGTGCCGGGACGAGAACAGCCCTCCTCCGCGTATGCTGCGGCTACGCCTCCGCCGTCTCCGGATCCGGCACTAAAATCAGCCCTACTAATAATGAAAAATGAACTACCACTTTGATTTTAGTGCCAGACCGATGAAACATCGGGGGGAATGATTATTTTGAGTAGGGGCGACGCGCGCGTCGCCCCCGCTGCGATCAGGCAGAGCAAACAGAACGGAACAGATATTGTCGTAACAGAAGCAAAGGGAGAGTGCGAAGGCTGGATCGGCAGCGGGGGTCCGGGGGTCTTGAAGCGCCCTGCGGCTCGCCTGCCACAAAGTCGTAGCGCCCCGGCACTAAACTGAAAATATAAAAGCGTCTACGCAATAATAAAACAGTTGCAGTTTAGTGCCGGGCTCGACCCCCGGGTTTTTGGGCACTTTTTTTAAAAAAGTGCCATAAAAAAAGAAAGCTCATTCAATCGCTTAAAATATTGCATTACAAGGAAATGCTCAGAGCAAATGCTATCCCCCTGGCCGTGCACTCCCATGGCGGTCGAGGGGTTAGCGGAATGCTGAGAACAAATGCATTAAACCACTAAAATTGTGCCAAACAGATAAGACGCTGTCACCCTGCTTTTTACCCAGGGCGAATTCATTTACTATACATAATTTAACATATTCCATATAACA
>JAAYXU010000326.1 GCA_012515725.1 Clostridiales bacterium
ATGAAAAGCAGAACCGCGCCGGCCGCGTAAAGCAGTGAAAACGCGCCCCCCAGCGTCCACGCGTCGGCCGTGAAGGAAAGCGGCGCATAGGGCGGCATAACGAGCAGAAAGACGAACTGAAAAACCGAATTGAGCGCCACAAAAAAAACAGAATCGCATATCCCGCGGATATGGTCCTGCTGCGCCCGTTTCAGAAAATAGTAGTAGCCCCCCTGCGCGGCCGTGAACGCCGCAAGCGTCAATGCCTGCATCGCGCCCTCCCCATAAATACTCATTCATTATATAGGCGGGGGGGAAATATGCAAGAGGAGATTTTTAGGCGTCTCTACCGCTTGGCCGCTGTACATTCCCGGAAAAATCCGCGTGCGGGCCGTGCTATACTGCGACTGTGGAAGAACCGCGCCCGTCGCCCAGCGCGGCGGGCGCGGCTGCGTCAGTATGTAAGAAGGGGGGATGAACGTGTCCGAGCGAAACCCCGGCGAGCGCGACGCGTCCGCGCCGCGGAAGGACGAGGCATATTGGATCCGGCGGCTGTGCCGACGCATCAGGCTGCTAGAGAGAGACGCCGAGCTCGCGCGCCGGATAGTGGCGGGTATGTCCGAGGACAGCGCGAGGGACGTAAAGTGGCTGGACTCGATCGCGCGCACCGAGGCGCAGATACACAGGCTATATGAGGATGTGATCGAGCGGACGGCAGGCGCCGCGCAAAAGAGCGGAAGTCCTCCGGTGTTCACCGTGATCACGAGCATACCGCGCCCCGGCGCACGGCAGGAGCAAGACAATGACGACGGCGCGGATTCGGATTGACTACGCGCCCACGCCCCGGCAGACGCTTTTTCATCTGTGCGGCGCGGACGAGTGCCTCTACGGCGGCGCGGCGGGAGGCGGCAAAAGCCGCGCGGTAGTCATGGAGGCTATGATCCGGTGCCTTGAGACCCCGCGGGTCCGGGCGTACCTCTTTAGGCGCACGTTCCGGGAGCTGGAGGATACGCTGATCGCCGAGGCGTGCGGCGCGATCCCCGCCGCGCTGGGGCGGTATGTGGCCGCTTTTCACGAGTACAGGTTCCGTAACGGGAGCGTCATGCGGTTCCGGCACTGCCAGCACGACCGCGACCGGTTCCGCTATCAGGGCGCGGAAATGGACTACCTTTTCATCGACGAGCTGACGCATTTCACGCAGACCGTGTACGACTATCTCAAAACCCGGTTAAGAACCCGAAAGACGACCGGGATCCGGCCTGTCGTGCGGTGCACCGCCAATCCCGGGGGCGTGGGACACGGGTGGGTCAAGGCGTATTTCATCGACCCAAACCCAGGCGGCGGCGTCTATACGCGCCGCGTCGCGTCGCGGGCGCTTAAGCGGCATCAGGAGCGGACGGTCGCGTTCATACCGGCCCGGGCTACCGATAACCCGCATCTGTCGGAGGACTACATATTCGAGCTGGAGCAGAAGCCTCCCGCGCTGCGCAAGGCGCTGCTCGAGGGCGACTGGAACGCGTTCGAGGGGCAGGCGTTCCCCGAATGGACCGACGATCCCGCGCACTACGACGACGGGCTATACACGCACGTCATCGCGCCGTTCCCGCTCCCGGCCACGTGGCGGCGGTACCGCTCGTTCGACTTTGGATACGCCCGGCCATTCTCGGTGGGCTGGTGGGCGGCGGATCCCGACGGACGGCTGTACCGGTACGCCGAATGGTACGGCGCGGCGCGGGAGCAGAGCGCGGGCGCAAACGCGGGCCTGCGGCTCTCTCCCGCCGAGATCGCGCGGGGCATCGCTGACTTTGAGTCGCGCAATCAGCCGGGAATACCGGTTCACGGCGTCGCCGACCCGTCGATATTCGACGGCAGCAGGGGCGAGTCGGTCGCCCGGCAGATGGAGCGCTTGGGCGTATACTTTACACCCGGCGACAACGCGCGGCTGGCGGGAAAGATGCAGCTTCATTACCGGCTGCGCTTTGACGGGGACGGGCGGCCGGGGCTGTATGTGTTTCACACCTGCCGCGACGCGGTGCGCACGCTGCCCGCCCTCGCGTACGCGGCCCGGCCGGGCATCGCGGCCGAGGACGTCGATACCGGCGGCGAGGACCATATATACGACGAGTGCCGCTATCTCCTAATGGAGAATCCGCTGCCCGCCGAGACGCGGCCGCGCTCGGTCGCGCGGCACTACGACCCGCTGTCGGTGCCCGAGCGCAGGGAGAGGAAGCTGCCGTGATTAGTCGCTCCGCTGGGGATACATTAGGTATAACCTCTTTGCTCAGCAGTAATATAGGCTTAACGGGTGCCACTTTCTGTGAGACGCAAAGCACCGGGGGTCGAGCCCGGCACTAAACTGCAACTGTTTTATTATTGCGTAGATGCTTTAAATTTTCAGTTTAGTGCCGGGGCGCTACGACTTTGTGGCAGGCGAGCCGCAGGGCGCTTCAAGACCCCCGGACCCCCGCTGCCGATCCAGCCTTC
>JAAYXU010000327.1 GCA_012515725.1 Clostridiales bacterium
ACGCTTCTCAACATCATCACCGGGCGGATATTCGCCGACGAAGGCGAGGCGCTGTACGACGGCGTTCCCGTCGCCGAGAACGACAGCGTCCAGGGGCGCATCTATATGATGAGCGAGGCCAACCACTATCCCGAGGGGATGCGGGTCTCGGATATGTTCCGCTGGAGCCGAGAATTCTACGGCGGGTTCGACACGGAGCGGGCGCACTCTCTGAGCGAAGCCTTTGGCCTTAATACCCGCAGCCGGGTCAAGACGCTGTCCACGGGCTACAATACGCTGTGCAAAGCCATCGTCGCGCTGTGCGTGGACGCGCCCTTTATACTGCTGGACGAGCCGGTTCTGGGGCTGGACGCGCACCACCGGGAGCTTCTCTACCGCTCGCTGCTCGAATGCTATGCCCGCAAGCCCCGCACCTATATCATATCGACCCATCTCATCGAGGAGGTGTCGGGGGTCATCGAGCATGTGGCGATACTGCACAGGGGACGGATCCTGCGGGACTGCCCTTGTGAGGAGCTGCTTACCGGAGGCTACACCGTTTCAGGCCCGGCGGCGGCCGTCGACGCATTTACCGCCGACAAAGCGGTACTGGGCGGAGACACGCTGGGAGGTCTCAAATCGGTATGCATACTCTCCGCGACGCCGCCCGCCGACGTTCCCGCCGGAATTGAAATCACCCGCCTGAGCCTGCAGAAGCTGTTCATACGGATGACAGAATAGGAGGATATTGACATGAAACTGAAACCTGCGATCAAATATCATCTGTCGGATACGATAAAGCCCGTCGCGATATTTTACGGAATCGTGATACTGCTCTTTATCATCTTCGCGATACAGATAATTCTGTCCCCGGCCACAAACTCCTCGATGAGCGGTATCGATATGGCCACCACGATCTTTCTGTTTGTGGCGGGACTCAATTCCTACAAGACGCCCCTTCGGTTGTTCGTGCAAAACGGGCTTTCCCGCAAAACCCTGGTCGTGAGTGCTGCGCTCGCCTCTCTGGCGCTCACTGCGTTCATGACCGCGGCGGACAATCTTCTTTCTCTTGCGGCTAACCTGGTCGCGCCCTATACGATACTGTTTGATCAGTTCTTTGAGGGATGGGGATCGCCGGTCGCATCGTTCTTCACGGGCTTTTTGTGGACATTCTCGCGCCATCTGATGGCGTACATGGCCGGATTCTTCATATCGGCGCTATATTACCGGATGAGCCGGTGGCTGAAAATCGCGGTGTCGGTGGGCGTACCTTCGCTCCTTACACTGCTGCAGCTCTTACCCATAGAGACTGGCGCGGCGCGTCTCATGGGGACGGTGATCAGGTGGATAATAGATACAGCCAGAAACCCTTACGCCGGAGCGGGTCTCTCGCTCGCTGTGGCGACCGTACTGTGGGGACTGAGCTGGGCGCTGAGCCGCCGCGTACCCGTCAGGGCATCCTAGCGATCGGCCCCGGCTCTTTTGAAAAAACCGGCCATCCACGCGATATCCGCGCGGCCAATACACCCCGAAACTGCCAGCAGCCCGGTATAAAGGAGCGCGGTCAGCGCCGTCTGGGCCGCTACGATCGCGCCGGGCCCGGTCAGCCCGGGAAATGCCATCCGAAAGAAAAGTGACGCCAATACGGCCGATAAAAGCGCCGCCAGCATGGGTTTTATTACCCAGTCGGCGGCGCGTATGGTCAGCCCCGACACGCGCAGCAGCCTGCGGATGCTCAGCCCCGCGTTGAAAATAGTGCTCACGAACAGCGTCGCGATGTACGCGTTCATACCCCACAGTGGCGTGAGCGTCACGATCATCGCGAGGCGCAGCGCGGAGTCCGCGGTATTGTACTGGAGCGTCTTCATCTGCTCATTGAGACCCGTGAGCATCGCGTCCACGACATGGTCGAGGTAGAGAAGCGGCACGAGCGGCGCGAGCATCCGCAGCACGCGTCCGGCGGCGCGGTTCCCGTACAGGGCCACGGTCAGCTCTTCCGAGAAAACGGCGAAAACGGCCGCGGCGAGCAGTGACATCATAAGCGTCATCTGCACGGCGCGCGACGCTATCGCGACAACCCGTCGCCTGCTGCCCGCCGCCGCGGCCCGGGCCACCTCGGGCACTATCAGCATCGAAATCGCCATGAGCAGCGAAGCCGGGAAAAACAGCACCGGCATCACCATGCCGCCAAGAACGCCGTACTGCGTCAGCGCTGTTCCCGCGTCAAGCCCCGAGCGCCGTAGTCCCGCGGGGATGAGCAGGCTCTCGGCGGTGCGCAGCCCCGTGCGAAGCGTGGCGCTTGTGGCCATCGGAAGCGCGATCGCGGCGATGCGCCCCAGAATACGTCCGGGAGCGGGCGAGGGCGGCGCGCGCCGCTTTTTCCGGTCGCGACGGTAAAGCGCGTACGCGAAAAGGAAGGATGCCGCCTCCGCGAGCGTCGATGCCAGCACAACGGCGCTGCAGGCGCGTCCTATGCCGTGCGGAGCCGCCGCCCTGAGAAGGACTATCGTGACGGCCAGCCTGAACAACTGCTCAAAAAGCGACGAGCCGGCCGACTTTGACGCCTGACGCAGGCCCACGAAATATCCCCGCAGGCACGCCGAAACGGCCACAAAGGGCAGGCTCGCCGCCATGATACGAAGCGGCTGCGCGGCGCGTCCGTCCCCGAGAAACCGCGCGGCGATCGGCTCGGACGATGCGATCAGCGCCGCCGCCACGACAGCGCTAATCGCGACGCCCAGCGCGGATGATTGCCTGACGATGGCGGGAAGGTGACCGGGTCTTCCCGACTCGACCGCCTCGGCCGCCATCCGGCTGACGGCCTGACTGAAGCCCGACGACGAAAGCGCCGACGCGAATATATAGACCGAAAAGATGAGCTGATACAGGCCCAGACCTTCCGCGCCGATATGCCGGGACAGCAGCGCGCTCACGTATATGCCGATGACCCGCAGCAGCAGCGCCGTCGCCGTCAGAATGATAAAATTAATGAGGAATGACCGGTTTCGCATGACCGCCCCCGCATACATACTCGTCTATGTATACGGGGGCGGAGGCGCAAATAGTAAAGGCGGGCGAAAAACGCGCTCGCGCGGGTTTATTCGGAATCGCGGTAGTTCTTTATAATGAGCAGCACCGATGTGAGCGCCGACGCGGCGACAAATAGGAGCAGCAGCGCTTTGAACTGGCTGCCCCGCAGAAAGCCCATCGCGTCGTTGAAGCGGTCCAGTATGAGGAAAGTCAGCATCATAGCCGATATGATGAGGCTTATATGGGGCGCTGCCCTGCGCACGAACTTCATGGCTCGACCTCCCGCTCGACGATATAAACGATGTCGCTGACCTCGCGGCCGCCGTTATAGGGCTGATTGACCAGCTCGCCCATGAACGTCATCTCCGCCGACTGGCCGCCGTCCAGATTGTAGGCCGCCGTGCAGCCCAGATCGTAGAAAAGCTGGGACAGCTGCTTGAGCGTCATGCCCGTCGAGTACCCGGGCTGGCGTCCGTCTACCAGCACGAAGCAATAGTGGCCCGGCTCGTAGTAGCCGATCGCGGCGCGCGGGTTGGCCGGGGTCAGGTTGCTGTTGAACCTCGTCATGGGCTGCCCGTCGGTGAGCAGCATCGGGCCGAAGGACCACCCCTGCCAGGCTCCGCTTTCCAGTATCGGGCCCATGTCGAATTCCTTCTCGGTGTACGTCTGCATCGTGCCGTCGTTGTAAAGTATCAGCACGTCGGCGAAGGGATCGTCGCGGTAGAGCACGCCGTTGCGGATGACGACGCCGTCACGCCGCGAACCGTAGTAGTCGCCCGATA
>JAAYXU010000328.1 GCA_012515725.1 Clostridiales bacterium
AAGGAGCATAAATAAATGAGCACGATAGCCCTGCAGATGTACACGCTGCGCAACCACATGGCCGACCGCGACGAGCTTAATGAAACGCTGTCCCGGGTGGCGTCCATCGGATACCGGAACGTACAGATCAGCATACCCGAGTGGCTGGATGCCCGCGTCCTTCGGTCGATGCTGGACAGCCACGGACTCAAAGCCGACTCGGTGCTGGCCCCGGTGGGAACGATCGCCGCGAATATCGATGCAATCGCCGAAACGGGCGAGATTCTGGGCACCGACGTGGCGCGTACCACATCGATCCCCACATCGCTTCGGGACAGCGCCGACGGGTATCGGAAGTTCTGCGAGCAGCTCAATGAGGAGGGGCGGCTTCTCAAAGAGCGCGGCCTGAGAAGGTTCTTCTACCATTTTCACGCATTTGAATTTATCGACTTTGACGGTGTCCGGGGGATCGACATACTGCTTAGCGACCTGGATCCCGCGTATGTGCAGTTCCAGCCCGATGTGTTCTGGCTGACTTCGGCAGGTACAGAGCCCTCGTCGTCGCTGTATCTCTTTTCCGGGCGGGCCGAGTACATGCACGTAAAGGACTATGCGATCACCCGCCATACCGGCAAGCTCGAGGGCGTTCCGCGGTGCTTCGCGCCGGTGGGGAAGGGCAACCTTAATTGGCCCGGGATTTTGAAGGCCGCCGCGGACATAGGCATCAAGCGGTTTGTGGTCGAGCAGGACATGTGCGACGGCGATCCGTTTGAGTGCATACAGGTGAGCTTTAATAGCCTGCGGGCCATGGGAATCGAGGCGTAGAGCGCAACCCGATCGAGTGAGCGCATAGCCGCGCCTGACTAAAAAAGGGAAGCCCGTTTCGGGCTTCCCTTTAACATGAGCGCTCGTTATCCCGAGTAGCGCGATAAAAACTGACGGGTCCGCTCCTGCCGGGGATTATCGATTACCTCATGCGCCGGCCCTTCCTCCACGATGACCCCTTCGTCCATAAATATGACCCGATCAGCCACGTCGCGCGCGAAGGCCATCTCGTGGGTAACGATGACCATCGTGGTGCGCTGCTGCGCCAGGTTCCGGATCACCTTGAGCACCTCGCCTGTGAGCTCAGGGTCGAGCGCCGAGGTCGGCTCGTCGAAGCAGAGTACGTCGGGCCTGAGCGCCAGGGCGCGCGCGATCGCGACCCTCTGCTGCTGGCCGCCTGAAAGCTCGTGCGGATACAGTCCGGTTTTATCTGAAAGGCCCATCTGTTCGAGCAGGGCGAGTGCCTTTTCTCTCGTGTGCGCGTCTATTTCCTTCGCGTTCTTCCTGTAATTGGGCTGTTCCCTGTCGAGCAGCTCCATCGCGAGCGCGACGTTTTGGAGGGCAGTATACTGAGGAAATAAATGAAACGCCTGAAATACCAGCCCAAAGTGCAGCCGTTTCCTGCGAATCTCGCTTTCCTTTTGGGTGGCGGGGTCCTCAGCGTCAAGGAGAAGCTGTCCCCCGACGATTATCTTTCCCTTTTCCGGCCGCTCCAGGAAATTCAGGCAGCGCAGCAGCGTGGTCTTTCCGCTTCCCGAGGAACCGATAATAGCCATCGACTGACCTTGTTCCATCGAGAAGCTGATGTCACGAAGAACGACGGTCGCGCCGAAACGCTTGCTGATATTTTTCACTTCCAGTATCGCCATTCGAAGGCCCCTTTACCTGAAGTAATTGAGTTTCCTCTCAAAGTAATTAAACAGAACGGTCAGCACCCCGACAAATACGAGGAAGAACACTCCGCTGTAGAACAACGGCCATATGAGCCCCTTGGATGCGAACTGCTGGGCCTTCATATTGATCTCCATGATCGCTATGACGCGGGCCAGGCACGTGTCCTTTATAAGCGTAATTATTTCGTTGCCCATCGGGGGAGTGATGCGCTTTATAACCTGCATCAATACGATTTTTCGGAATATCTGAGAGCGGGTCATTCCGAGTACCTGCCCGGCCTCTAGCTGCCCTCTTGGAATGCTCTCTATACCCCCGCGATAGATTTCCGAGAAGTACGCGGCATAGTTGATCCCAAAGGCGATAATCGCCGTCTCCGTACGGGGCAGCACTATTCCAAACAGCAGCGGAGGCGCGAAGAAAGCGATCATGATCTGCAGCATGAGCGGAGTGCCGCGAATAGCCCATACAAATGTTTTCGTGAACCAGCGCAGCGGCCCAAACCGGCTCATGGAGCCAAAGGATATCGCGAGGCCCAAAGGTATGGCGATAACCAGCGTCCCCACAAAGATATATCCATTGAGGCGGAACGCTCCTAATAGCGCCAGGGTGACCGCGTCCAGCGTCTTTGGCATGACAATACCTCAAAACAGCATGGCCGGGCGGGCCCCGCCCTGTCCCGGCCGTGCATCAACCACTCTTTACAATCAGTCGGCCAGATTTACATCGTACTTGTCGGCCAGCGCTTGCAGTGTGCCGTCGGCGATGAGTTCATCTATTACGGCATTGACTTTTTCGGTAGCGGTGCTGTTCTTACGGAATCCGATTCCGTACTCCTCCACGGCAAGCTCGAGTCCGTCCACTATCTGCAGGTCGGCGTAATCCGTGCCCTCTCCGACCATGGCCTTGGCCAGCACATAGTCTAGTACGGCCGCGTCGGACGTGCCGGCTTTGACTTCCAGCAGCGCGTCGGTCTGCTGGAGGACCGGAACCAGGGTGCCCTGCGAGAGATCCGTATTCTCATTGACGACCTTTTCGCCGGCTGAACCGGCCTCGGCTGCGATCGTCTTGCCCGCCAGACTGGCCGTGTCGGTATATAGATCCGCGTTTTCCTTGCGAATGATGACGACCTGCATGTTCTTAACATACGGCTGGGAGATGTTCATATTCTGCGAGCGTTCCTCGTCTATCGTCATGCCGTTCCAGATGCAGTCGATGGTCTTTGCCTCCAGCTCGACCTCTTTGGTATCCCACACGATTACGGTGAATACCGGTTCCAGCCCCAGCTTGTCGCATACGGCCTGAGCAAACTCGGTATCAAAGCCGGTCAGCGTTTCGCCGTCCATATAGTTCATGGGCTCATAGAGTGTGTAGCCGATGATGAGGTTGCCCTTTGCCTTAATATAGCTCCAGTCGTCCTCATCGGGAGCGGACGAGTCGTCGGGCGCCGTGGTCGCTCCCGATGCGGGCGTCGCGGTCGCGCCTGACGCGGGCGTCTGGCATGAGACCAGAGAGAGCAGCGTCAGCAGTACCAGCATTAGTACGGTCAAGTGTTTCAGTTTCATTGTTAAGTATCCTCCAATTCTATTATAGGCGGTTTTGACTTTACTATTGTATCATAATAAAGCGATAATGCGTAGAGGTAATTTTCGTTGTGTGTAATTTTCGCTGTGCTTAAACCAGTTGAAATAACTTCCCGCGTAGGGTATGATATCTATCGAACTGACTGACTTTTTCTCGCCACAGGTCGGCCAAAGCGAGGTGCGCGATGCTTCGATTCTGCAGTATGATACTGCTTTCCATTGTCTGCGGGCTGGGGCCGCCCGCAGGCGAAGTCTCCGCTCCCGCGCAGCCGCAGATCGAGGAATCCGCCGGATTTCTCTTCGAAGGCCGCGAGTATATAGTCGAGGGCGGGCAGGAGCGGGGCCCTTGGCTGTACGAGTCCGAACGGATTACTGTGCTCGTGAACCGGGTAATCTGGCACGGTAAGCAGTGCTATGTTGCCGACGTGCGCCTGCGCGACGGGGAACGCTTTTTCGGTGGATTCGCAAACGAGACCCCGCCCGGACGCAAAACCGAGATGCCCTATAAAATCGCGCGCCGGTACGAGGCGGTGCT
>JAAYXU010000329.1 GCA_012515725.1 Clostridiales bacterium
TATCGGGAAGCGCCTGCCGAACGGCGGCGATGAGGCTGTCGTATACCGACTGGGGAACGTTATCAGGATCGAGCGACGCTACGAGCGCCGACGGATAATTGCGGGCCTTAGCGAAGAATATGTCCTTCTTTACGCTGCCCGAAAGCGACGCGCACAGCGTATTGCCAAATCCGCGGTAGACGCCGTAGAGCGAGTCAAACGCGGCCTGGCGCACCGAACGGTCGGCGCTCTCCATGAGCGGGATGAAGCGTCCGTGCGTGAGCTCGATCTCGCCGCCCCGCTCGTCCCGGATGGTCGGAAACTTCATGTCCGCGTTGTTGAGCATCGTGTATATGTTGCCGGGGCCGTCGGCGATCTCCCCCGCCATCGCAAGGAGCTTCTCCTCGGAGGCCGAAAGCACGTGCGGCCGCTGGCGCACGATTTCATTCAGGTACTGGCTGTAGACCGCCAGGCCTTCACACTCCGCCTCATAGGCCGACAGCGTATCGGGCGGTATCGCGAGTATCTCGGGCGTGAAAAATGCGGTCGCCGCCTCCGTGCTCACCATGAGCGCTGTCGCCCGGTCGGTCAGCGCCTGGTAGAATGTATTGGCGTTGTCCTCGTCGCGGCGCATATGCGCGTATGTGTAGAGCTTCTCGACGCGCAGCGAAAGCGCGAACTGCGCGTCCAGCGCCTCCCGAAGCGCGTCCGCGCTCCGGCCCAGGCGTCCGCTGTGGGCCGCTATCGCGTTTACCGCCTCGCGGGCGGCGCGGAACTCGTCCTCCCACGCGGCGTCGGATTCGTAGAGATCCTCGAGTCTCCACATAAATGCCGGATCCATTTCTTTTCGGCTGGGCAGTTTTCCTGCGATCATATTCCCCTCCCGGCAGCACCGGTTTTTTCTTTTAAGCCGCCTCTCACAGTATCATAAACGGGCGGCGTTGTAAATCATTTTATTCCGACCGGATCCGCGAATATTCGCGCGAATCGTCATCGGTCCGCGTGCTGCTGCTCCTCACTGAGCGGCAGCAGGGGCAAAAGCAGCAGACTGCTCATAGTTTGCAGCGCGCCGCCTCCCAGGAAAAGCAGCTTGTACCGGTCGAATGTAAGTCCCGCTACCGTAAACGAGAGAGGCCCCATGAGCTCCAGCAGAGCGCCCCCGGCCAGATACCCGACAAACGCGCCCGCGATCGACGTCACGATCGCGTAGAGAGCGACGTACAGCGAGCGGCTGCGGGGCGGCGTGCTGGTCATCAGCATCTGGCTGCTTGTTAAAGATATGCCGCCGTTTGCGGCGCTGTAGCCCAGATTAAAAAGGAGCAGCGGCCACGCCGCGCCGGGCCGCGCGAATAACCACAGTAGCGGCATCCCGGCCATGATGAGCACGCCCCGGCGCAGTACCCAGCCCGCCGAGCGCGCGTCGAGATGGCGGCCCCACCACGAAACGGTAAGCACCGTAACGACGCCGCCCGCGACCTGCCCGGCCAGCGTTACGGCCTGGAACGAGAGACCCAGCGGCCCCAGCGCGTACACGTTGTTGAACGGAACCGTCAGATTCCAGCAGAACGCCCACACGGTCCAGAAAAGAAGGTACCGGAGAAAGGGCCTGTTACGGACGGCGCGGCGCGCGACGACCGCGAAAGACTCGCTGTGTGACTGCTCCATCGGGGGATCCTTGATCCACAGATAGATGACGATATCGAGCGTGCCAAAGACCGCCGCTATCGAAAAGACGACCGTATAGCCCGCCATGCCCGCGATGTTGTCGAGCAGCCAGCTGGCGGCCAGCGCCGCCGCAACGCCGGCGGCAGTCGAGATCGAAAGACGCAGCGCGAGAAACCGGCCGCGCATGGGCAGCGGAATAAGGTCGCCCATCCAAGAGAAAAAGCCCACGTTGACAAAGGAAGCGGTCATCGAGGAAAGCGTTACCAGCGCGATGACCGCCCAAAGGCGGAGCATCGCGGGGACCATGGGCACGATCCAGGGTACCAGCGCTATGAGAAGCCACAGCGAGCGCTGTACGACGCCAAAGAGTATGAACCATTTCTTGCGGCGGCGGGTTCTCTCTATGATCCAGGAGGCAGCAAGCTGCATCGTGCCGCCCAGCACCGGCAGCGCCATCAGCAGCGCGTAGTAGAAGTCGCCCGCGCCCAGATCGCGGGCAAATCCCGCCAAACCCGGGCCGGTGGTGATCGTGGCGTGTATCATGCCGAACAACACCGACAGCACCACGAGATTGAGATCCCGGCGAAGCTCCCGCGCCAGTCCGTACTGGTTGTACAGGCGGGTTATCGGGCGCAGTGACATAGGAATGCGATACTTCATGGGTTTTCGGTCCCTCTGATTTGGTCGTTAATCCCGGTATCAGCGGGACTCCCTGCGGCAGACGTCCATGGGCAGGAACGGGCTATACGCGACGCGGCCGCATTCGTCCTCGCACTCTATCCGAATCCAGCTCTCCTGAGGCATGAGCGTGTATTGCGCCGAGCGCACCGGACCCTCGACCACGCGCCGCGCCGACCACTGCGCATTGCTCATGAAGCGGATCCGGGCCATGGGCTGCGGGCACTCTACCTCTACGACGCCCCCTCCCATACGGATTGCGCTAATGAGCGGCCCGTTGGACGCGTAGAAGCGTCCCTGCCTGAGGCCCTCGAGTATCGGTTCGCGGCCCAGCGCGGGCGCGCTGACCATCACGAACGCGCGCAGCGCGTCCCGGTCATGGAAATGGCTGTCGTCCACGCAGGTCAGCAGCACCGGCCGCCCGGCGCTGGCCAGTATGTCGGCGTAGCCCGCCGAGTCGCCGCGCCCGGCGTATGTGTCGGAAATCGTGCTATATACTTCCAGCGCGTCGTAGCCCCTGAGGTCGAGCGCGTCCTGGTGGTGCATCAGCGACCAAGCGGGATGCGCGAGCGTGACCCATGCTCCGCAGGACCGCAACGCGTCGATGATCTGCTGGGGAGGCGTGTTACGGGGTATATCGGGGGGCGGCGCGGAAAACCCGACGCCCGTGATGTGGCATACCCGGCCGGGGCGGTAGTCATTGTCGTTGCACTCGATGCCGTCCAGCACGACAAAATCCCTATCGGCCGATCCCGGGAAATAGCGGAGGTGGTCGGTAATCGCGATGA
>JAAYXU010000330.1 GCA_012515725.1 Clostridiales bacterium
CGTCCACCGAGCCCAGCCGCCAGTCTTCCTCTCCCACGAACTGATGACACGGATAGATCGCGCCGTCGGGAGCGACGGCGATATAGTCGTCGCCCGCCCCGCAGCCCATCAGCCTCTTTACCGCGCAGGGTCCGCCGGCCAGATCGACCTTAAAGTGAAAAAAGCTGAACCACTTCCCTCTTTTCCTGCGCTCCCGATACGCGCGCGCCAACCGCTCGTATTCTGCGAATATGGCAGGCAGCTCCGTCTCGGTCAGCGCGAAGGGCAGGGACGGATCGGTAACGACCGGCTCAAGGGATATCTGCTCAAACCCCTGATCGGCCAGCCACAGCACATCGTTTGCGAAATCCAAATTGTTTTTCGTGTATGTCCCTCTTATATAGTAATCCCTGTCGCCGCGCCGCCGCGCCATATTCTGGGCGTTAGCGATTATCCGGTCATAGGATCCCTGCCCGCCCGGGGCCGGGCGCATGCGGTCGTGCACATGTGGCCGCCCGTCGATGCTGACCACGATGTTGCTCATCTGGGCGTCGAGGAAGGAAAGCACGTCGGGGGTCAGATTGATCCCGTTCGTTGTGGTCGTGAAGCGAAACTTCTTTCCGTGCCATTCCTCGAGCGTCCGCCCGTAGGCCACGATTTCCCGGAGTGCGCCGGTATTGACGAGCGGCTCGCCTCCAAAGAAGTCGACCTCCAGATATTTTCTGTCGCCGGAGTGCTCAATGAGGAACTCGAGCGCGCGCTTGCCGGTCTGCGCCGACATGAGCCCCCGCTCCCCGTGAAACGCGCCGGTTCCCGCGAAGCAGTAGCGGCAGCGCAGATTGCAGTCGTGCGCTACGTTCAGGCACATGGCCTTGATGACCCCCGCGCCGTTAAGCTCAACCGGGTCGTCAGGCCACAACGAAAAAAGAGCGCCCGTTTCCCGCAGCGCGTCGATCTCGGTCAGCGCCTCTCGCACCATATCCGCGGGCCACCGCTCCGTAAGCTCGCCAGTGAGCTCTTCCCGGCTCATCCCCTCATTCAGTCGCTCCACCTCCTCGAAGGACAGCCTGTCTAGCACGTGGAGCGAATTGCTGCACACGTCCAGCGCCAGATAGACGCCATCGAACGAAAATGTATGGACCATACTCATAAACCCCAAACAAAAAGCAGTAATCGCAACCAATTACTGCTTGCATTACCCGGCGCGCGGGCGAATTCGTTCACCCTCGATTCAGCGCTTCTCGCACTGCTGGTTTCCCACGGTGCACGAAGTCTTGCAGGCCGACTGGCAGGACGCCTGACACTGGCCACATCCGCCGGTCTTGAGCGTATTTTGCAGGCTGTTGATCCGTATAGATTGTATATGCTTCATCGTAACTCTCCTCGTTAAGCCTTTTCGTTTGGCCCAATTATACATGAACTAACCGGGCAATGCAAGCTGGCGAATGCTTCTTAAAAAACCAACTCAAACAGCATCATATACAGCGGTATCATGACGAACGTCATCAGCGTACTGATCGTGAAGCACCGTATGACGAACGGTGCGTCCAGCCGGTAGAGCCCCGTGACGATTGTGGACTGCGTCTGCACAGACATCGCAAGCTGCATGACGATGACTTTCTCGGTCAGTACCGGGAGCGGAACAAACTGCGCCAGCAGCAGGGCCGCCGCGGGTGCCCACAGGAACCGGCCCATCAGCACGAGCGCGGTATCACGGTCGGGCTTGAGACCTCGAAGTCCGATGCGGCCGATGACCGCGCCCGAATAGACGAGCGACAGCGGCGTGACCAGATTCCCGAGGTACTGCACGGCCGACATCACAAATACGGGCGGGGTCCATCCGATCAGTACGATCGCGACGGCCAGCACAAACATCGCGGTGGCGGGCTGCACGAGACGGACGACTCTCCGATAGAAGGGCTCATCGTGCGGGATGTCGCCTTCGCCGTGGATCCGCACGCTCTCCCTACGCAGAAGCGCGATGCCCAGCGTCCAGAAAATGCTGGTATTAACCATAAACGTCAGCATCGACAGCGGAAGCGCCTCCTGCTCAAAAAGAGCCACTACCACCGGCACGCCTATAAACACGGCGTTGCTGAAGCTGAACGCGATTATAAACGGGGCCCGCCGCCCCTCCCGGACATGAAAAACACGGA
>JAAYXU010000331.1 GCA_012515725.1 Clostridiales bacterium
GCTTTGGCGATAAATCCGGGATTGGCCAGCATCGTTTCTCCGCGCGCGATTTCCCTGCGCGTCTTTTCAATCTCCCCTGTTACGCGCTCTTTTTCCCTGTCCACATCGATGAGCTCTCCCAGCGGTATGAACAGCTGGGCCGCGCGTCCCACCGCCGATACCGCGCCCCGGGGCGCTTCCTCGGCGGACGCGATGTACGATATGCGCGACGCCGACGCAAGCCGCATGATGAAGCTCTCCATTTGGGCAAGGTCACCACCACGGCCCTGAGCGGGTGCCAGCAGCATCGCGCTCTTCCTGCCTGCGGGTACTTTCAGCTCCGCCCGGATGCCGCGAGCCAGCCGCACCAGTTCCATCATGTCCTCGACGAGCGCGGTCTCCTGCTGCGCGACAAGCTCAGAGTCCGGCTCCGGCCACGGCGAAACCATTATGCTGCCCCGCTCACCGGGGAGCGCGCCCCATATCTGCTCTGTGACAAAGGGCATGAAGGGATGCAGGAGCCTTAGCGAATCGCCAAGCACATGGACGAGCGTGGCCAGGGCGGCTTGCCTGTCCTCCCCGCTTTCTTCATAGAGACGCTGCTTGGTCATCTCGATATACCAGTCGCACAGCTCACTCCATATGAAGTCGTATATCTTCTGGCACGCCATGCCTAGTTCATATCGCTCGAGGTTGTCGGTTACCTCGCCTATCACCTGCTGCAGACGGGACAGTATCCACCGGTCCGAGATATTAAGCTTCGCTGAAGCGACCGGAATGGGTTCCTCCTCCCTAACGTTCATGAGCGCGAATCGGCTTGCGTTCCAGATTTTGTTCGCGAAGTTCCGCGCCGCCTCCACCTTCTCATCATAAAAACGCATATCGTTCCCCGGCGCGCTGCCGATGGTGAGCGAAAAGCGCAGCGCGTCCGCGCCGTACTGCTCGATTATATCCAGCGGGTCGATTCCGTTTCCCAGCGACTTGCTCATCTTACGGCCCTGCGCGTCCCGCACCAGCCCATGGATGAGCACCGTATGAAAGGGCTTCTGTCCCATGTGCTCGAGCCCTGAGAAGATCATCCGCGCGACCCAGAAGAATATGATGTCGTAGCCGGTCACCAGCACGTCGGTCGGATAGAAATAATCGAGCTCCGGAGTTCGGTCGGGCCATCCCAGCGTGGAAAAGGGCCAAAGCGCTGAAGAAAACCATGTGTCGAGCACATCCTCGTCCTGTGAGACCGCGCCCCCGCAGCGGGGACAGGCCGCCGGGGCCTCCCGCGCCACCACGACATTCTCGCACGCGTTACAGTGCCAGGCCGGGATCCGGTGCCCCCACCATAGCTGACGGGATATACACCAGTCCTGTATGTTTTCCATCCAGTTAAAATACACTTTCGCGAAGCGCTCGGGCACAAAGCGGATTCCGCCTTCCCGGACCTCGCGGATAGCGGGCTCCGCCAACGGTTTCATGCTCACAAACCACTGCTTGGATATGAGGGGCTCCACCGTGGAGCCGCAACGGTAGCACGCGCCCACGCTGTGCTCGTAGTCCTGCGTACGAACAAGCAGCCCCAGCGCGGTAAGATCGGCCACGACCCGCTCACGGGCCTCTACCGCCGCCATACCCGCGTACGCTCCGGCCGCGCCGGTCATCCTGCCGTCCTCGCCTATGACTCCGGGCATGGGCAGATCGTGCCGGAGCGCCATCTCATAGTCGTTGGGATCGTGAGCCGGCGTTATTTTGACCGCGCCTGTTCCGAACTCTGGATCCACATAGCTGTCGGCGATGATCGGTATCTCCCGGTTCATGAGAGGCAGCAGCACGGTCTTTCCGACCATCTCGCGGTAGCGCGCGTCGTCCGGGTGCACTGCGACCGCCGTGTCTCCCAGCATTGTTTCGGGGCGGGTGGTCGCCACGACGATGGAACCGCTTCCGTCCGCGAGCGGATACCGGATATGCCACAGATGGGAGGCCCGGTCCTCATATTCCACCTCGGCGTTGGAGATAGCGGTGCCGCAGCACGGACACCAGTTGATAATCCGGTCTCCGCGGTATATGAGCCCCTTCTCGTA
>JAAYXU010000044.1 GCA_012515725.1 Clostridiales bacterium
ATCCCCCACAACGGCTGAATCCCTCCCTGCTGCTACGACAGCCCAGCCGTAACTCCTCTTGACAGAAGTCGTTCTGTTACGACAATATCTGTTCCGGTACCGGCTGTGTGCTGTGCTTGATCGCAGCGGTCCGGCACTAGACATCGAAATGGTGGTAATTTATGAGAAGCGAAAGCAATTCTATGTTTAGCGCTCGGACCCATCGGAGCGACACCCTCTTCTTTCGATCATTTTGGTAAGATGCCTTCCGACCTTCAGCATGAGCCGAGCGACATCCTCGTAAAGCTCTGTGGGAAAACCCGAATACACATTGTCGGCCTCGAATGTAAAGTCGCCCAGATAGCCGATGTCGGACAGCGCCTTTGTGATGGAATCCCAGTCGAGCTTACATAGAAACGGCATGGTATGCCTGTCCATCGCAAAGTCATTGTCATGCACATGCAGCGCGCCGAGCCTTTTTTGCCCCAGTTCCATGATCATTTTCTGCGCGGTTTCCCCGACGAGGCCGCAGTGGCCCACATCCAGGCAGCATGTGAAATACCGGCTGTCCAGCATATCGTACATCGCTATAAAGGTTTCGCCCACACCGCAAGCCCCGGCGCGGTTGGCGCCCGCCGCGCAGTCGTGCCAAAACATATTTTCAAGCGCGACTTTTATTTGGAACTGCCGGAGCAGGGGGACGAGGCTTTCGAACAGTTCCAGATTGAAACGCAGTATTTCGTCGGTAGTTCCCGGGAAACTAACGGGATGCACGACGATCTGCTCCGCCCCCAGCATACCGGCGAATTCGATAGAACGCTTTATCGCCGGGAAGTTCCTGTTGTATTCGTGGTCGTCCTTAAGAAGCGTCGGAAACGGAGCGTGCGCCTGATTGAAGCAGGTTCCGCTCTCTCCCGCTATGTGGCGAAGCTCACGCGCGTAGGCTTCGTAGCTGTTTTGATTGATCGGATGCTCTTGCTGCCTTATTACCTCGAACATCGAGAAGTCAAGTGCGTCAAAGCCGATCTCACCCAGCTTTTCCACGGCTTTTCTTTCGCCAAAGGCTCGCGCAAAGTAATCGGTCTGGGTCGCTACTCTCATATCGGTTTCTTTCCTTTCAAACGACATAGTTGGAACAGGTTATTTTGATTATACCGCAACGGGGTATGGCGTCAATATGAAAGCGGGAGCAAATCGAAAAATACGGCGGGCGAAAAAACGAACCCGCCGGTGAGGGCGGGTTCGGCCGGATAACCGGCAGTCGTCGCGGGAGCTCACATCTCCCGACTGTGAAAATAGGGGCAGTTCCGCCAGCTCCGCCATTGCGGCGCGGCGTCCGCGTCCTCCACATAGGCTGAGGCAACCGGAGCCGGCCCGGGTATTCCGTCAAACGGAGCGCCCTGGGAAATCTCGTCTCCCGGCAGAAACGCCGCGGCCCTCCATCCCGGACTGCGGTTTTTCGCAGCGCAGTAGCCGCCGTGATTGAGGTCGCATTCCTCAACGGGGCAGAAGAACGCGTCGCGGCGGGCTATCGGACTGAGTAGCTTGCGCACATGCTCTCATCCTTAGGATCGCCGCTTGCGCCTCCCGGACAGGGGCTGACCAGTATGCTGTCCAGGCTGCACTCCCGGCCTGCCTCGTTATAGACGCAGCTGCTAACGTTACAGAGAATATGCTGTTCGTGCTTATGGTTACCGTGTGGCATTTTTCTCGCCCCTTTCTTTGGTCCCTTTATAGTTTGCTTTCGGCGGACCACATTGATTCAGTGCAATTTCTGTCTGGCGCGGATTCATTGATCCCAATATTTGTCCCGGAGAGTTTATTTGCCAGTGGGCCAGGTTTTACGGTATAATGAACGTGTGACATTTTTAAGACTGGGGAGGATGGTCATGGCTATATTCAAGGAATTTCAGATATTTATCGCCAGGGGGAACGTCGCTGATCTCGCGGTCGGCGTCATCGTGGGAGGGGCTTTCGGCAAGATCGTGACCTCGCTCGTGAACGACATACTCATGCCTATCGCCGGACTTGCTCTGGGCGGAGTCGATTTCACGTCGCTGTCCTTCACGGTGGGCGAGGCGGTGATCGGTTACGGTCAGTTTTTGCAGACAGTAACCGATTTCATCATCGTCGCCTTCGTCGTATTTCTGTTCGTACGGTTCCTCAATCGCCTTCGCAAGTATGCGATCAGGGAGAAGAAAGAGGAAGAATAACCGCGTAACAGGCAGCCGCGCCCGCTCTTTGGCTATGTCCTGTCGACCGAGTCGGTAGCCTGCGCGAAGTCGATCATCTCGGATGTCTGCAGCGTCATTCCGTTGTCGAGCTGCGCTATCTCGTCGTGCATGTTCGACTGCTCGTTGATGAACTGCTCGGACGCCGGGCGAAGGACGTCCTTTTCGTTGGGCGCTTCGCCCCGTTCGTTTACGATTAGGCTGCCCGCGCTCGTCATTCCGGCCCGCAGACCGTACTTGCGCACGATCTCGGGGTCGAGCGGTATCCTGCCGCTTTGCGTTTGAAGATATAATTTTTCCATCCGGTCCTCCGCGTGCTTCATTACCGATAGCATTCCCGCACGCGCGGCGTTTTACGGAGCGCTTCACGCGCCCCTTTCTGGACAGAAAGGAAAAACACGACCGACGCAGAATATTTTCGGAAACAATGGAAAAACGAGGTGAACGCGATGAAGGAAATAACGCACGACGCCGATTTTTGCGTGGTGGGCGGCGGACTGGCGGGGATGTGCGCGGCAATCGCGGCGGCGCGGCGCGGCGCGCGCACGGTGCTCATGCACGACCGGCCTGTTCCGGGCGGCAACGCTTCCTCGGAAATACGCATGCATATATGCGGCGCGGACCGCGGGGACGCGCTCGGACTGCGGGAGACCGGAATCCTCGAGGAGCTGGAGCTGGAAAACAAATTCCGCAACCCGCAGTGCAGCTACTCCCTATGGGACAGCGTGCTCTTTGGCGCGGTCAGTACACAGCCGAATCTGACGACGCTCCTCAACTGCTCATGTGTGGAGGCGCGTACGGACGGCGGCCGCGTACTGTCGGTGCGGGGCTGGCAGGGGACGGCCGAAACCTGGCATACGGTGCGGGCCGCGCTCTTTGCCGACTGCTCGGGAGACAGCGTGCTGGGGCCGCTTACCGGGGCGCAGCTCCGGACGGGCCGCGAGAGCCGGGAGGAGTTCGGCGAATCGATAGAGCCCGACAATGCCGACAGCAGGACGATGGGAATGAGCTGTCTTATTCAGGTGCGGGAGCACGAGCACCCGGTTCCCTTCAGAGCTCCGTCCTGGGCCGCGAATGTCGCAGGCCTCGAGGGCCTCCATGTGCCGCAGCGGCGGCATGACATGCGGGGAGGCACCAACTACTGGTGGCTGGAGCTGGGCGGCGAGGAGGACCCGATCCACGACACAGAGTCGCTGCGGGACAGGCTGGTGCCGCTGGCGCTGGGTGTGTGGGACCATATCAAAAACGGGGGTGACCACGGCGCGGACAACTGGTCGCTCGAATGGATGGGATTCCTGCCGGGCAAGC
>JAAYXU010000045.1 GCA_012515725.1 Clostridiales bacterium
CGCCGCGGCTGCGGCAATTCCCGTCAGCGCTCCCACCAGCTCAGGATCGCGTCCCGGAAAGAGGCGCGCGCCCAGCATCACGCCCGCCACCACCCCGGTAACGAGCGCCACGAGCGGCAGGCCATAGAGGAGCAGCGTCGACAGCAGGAAATACGAATCATCCATGGTCAGCGCGACCCTGTCACCGGGCTTGACGTCAAAGGGTACGTTCACGATGAGCTCCATGACGTTCTGGTTTTTGAGCATACCGCACGCGCCGCATCGCTCGCAGGCGCTTCTTCGATTGAAATGAACGGTCGCGGCGCGCCCCTCGACGCGTACGACCGTGCCGATCTCACGTGGCATCGGACTCTCCTCCTGTTGCGGCAAGCCGCATAACGACATGGCGGGCCAGCAGCAGCCCGGCCGCAGCGGTCACGAATACCGCGCTGCCGCCTATGTGTTTATTGTTCTCGGGGTCAAGCCGCGTCGGTACCGGCTGTTCCCTAGAGCACACGACATCCAGCGTGGTGACTCCCAGCTGACGCAGCCGCTTGCGCATCCGCCTAGCCATCGGGTCATACTGCGTGCTGAAAAGATCGACGCACGCTAGCTGTGTGGGATCAAGGCGGCACGCCGCGCCCGCTGATGAGACGATGGGTATGCCCCGCTCCCGGCAGGCGGTGATCAGGGCTATTTTCGCGTTCATGTAGTCGATGGCGTCCACGACGTAATCGGTCGGTTCGTTCAGGAACGCGTCCACGGTTTCAGGCGTGACGTAGCGGGCGACGGCGCGAACCGCAAGATCCGGGTTAATATTGAGCAACCGCTCTGCCATTGCTTCGGCTTTAAGGCGGCCCAGTGTCCGTGTATCGGCAACGATCTGCCGGTTGATGTTGCTCCTCTGTACGATGTCGCCGTCTATGAGCGTAAGCGCGCCTACGCCGCATCGGGCCAACGCCTCCGTGGCCTGTCCCCCGACTCCGCCCAGTCCCACCACCGTCACATGGCTGCAGGCCACACGGGAGGCCGCGTCGCTTCCCACCAGCAGCGCGAAGCGCTCAAAAGCGTCATTCATCGTGTTTCGCGTCGCCCTGCGCGACGGCCGCGATCGACAGCTCCGCAAGCTGGCGCGGATCGACCGGGCCTGGCGCGTCGGTCATGAGGCACGAAGCGCTCTGTACCTTCGGAAATGCGATCGCGTCGCGGATGGAATCCCGCCCCGACATCAGCATCACTAGCCTGTCAAGCCCGTAGGCCAGGCCGCCGTGGGGCGGAGCGCCATACCGGAACGCCGTCAGAAGGAATCCAAACCGCTCCATGGCCTCGCGTTCGCCGATTCCCAGCGTCTCGAAAACCCGCTGCTGCACGTCCCGGCGGTGTATGCGGATGCTGCCCCCGCCGATCTCGCTGCCATTGAGCACGATATCGTAGGCTTTGGCCCGCACCCTGCCGGGCTCTGAGGCAAGAAGCGGCATATCTTCGTCGAGCGGCGCGGTGAACGGATGATGCATCGCCACGTACCGCCCTTCTTCGGCGCTGTACTCGAACATCGGAAAATGTGTGACCCATAAAAAATCTAGCCTTCCCGGGTCTATGAGGTTCAGGCGGCGGCCCAGCTCCAGCCGAAGCTGCCCCAGCGCCGTCTGCGCGACTCGCCGCTCGTCGGCCACGATGAACACGGTGTCCCCGGCCGACGCACGGCATGCCGCGACAATGCGCGCCGTCTCGTCGGCGGTCAGAAACTTCGCGATCGGAGAGCGGACGCCGCCCTCCTCGACGATCAGCGTCGCCAGCCCGTGCGCGCCGTATGTCCTGACGATCTCTCCCAGCTCGTCGATCTGCCTTCTCGGGAAGGAAGCAAGCGCTCCGGGTACGGTCAGCGCGCACACCGCGCCGCCCTTTTCGATCGTATCGGCGAACACCCTAAATCCGCAACCCGCCGCCGCCTTGCTCATATCGATTAGCTCCAGTCCGAACCGTGTGTCGGGCTTGTCAGAGCCGTAGCGCGCCATCGCCTGCTCGTATGTAAGCCGCGGGAACCGCTCGGAAATCTCCCGGCCCAGTACCGCCCGGAAAACATGGCGCAGCAGCGACTCGTTGAGCGCCATCACGTCGTCCTCGCCAACGAAGGAAAGTTCCATATCGATCTGCGTGAACTCGGGCTGGCGGTCGGCGCGCAGATCCTCGTCCCGGAAGCACTTAGCGATCTGGTAGTACCGGTCGAATCCCGCCACCATCAGAAGCTGCTTAAAAAGCTGCGGAGACTGGGGCAACGCGTAGAATGAGCCGGGATGCACGCGGCTTGGAACCAGATAGTCTCGCGCCCCCTCGGGCGTTCTGCGGGTCAGTATTGGGGTCTCTATGTCGAGGAACCCCTCGCCGTCCAGAAACTCCCGCACCGCGCGTGTCACCGCGTGCTTCATCGCAATAAGCGATTGGAGCTCGGGCCGCCGCAGATCAAGATACCGATACCGGAGCCGCAGCGCTTCGGCGACCTTTTCGTCGCCTATCGTGAAGGGGGGCGTTTCGGATTCGTTGAGTGTGACAAGCTCCCGGGCGATCACCTCGACGGCTCCCGTCGCGAGCTCCGCGTTGACGTTCTCAGCCGATCTGGCCGCGACCTGCCCGCGAACCGCGATGACGAATTCGCCGCGCAAAGATTCCGCCTGCGCGAAGAGCGCCGCGTCGCGGGACTGGTCGAACACCACCTGAATGATGCCGCTGCGATCCCGCAGCCATACGAACAGAAGGCTTCCCAGATCGCGCCGCCTGTGGACCCATCCCATCAGCGTAACTTGCGCGCCCGCGTCCTTCAATCCATATCCGGCGCACAGGCCGGTTCGCTTCCAGGTATCCGGATACTCATTCATATGGCTCCTCCAACGCTTTTCTGAGCGTATTCATGAGCGCGTCCGCCGGAATGCATTGTTCCCTGCTGCGCGCCATTTCCCGCAGCCGCACCGTGCCCGCGGAGAGCTCATCCTCGCCGATGACCACTGTAAACCGGCACCCGAGCCGGTCGGCGAACTTAAACTGAGCTTTCGCGCTGCGCTCCGCATGGTCGAGATCGGCACGGATCCCCGCCTCACGAAGTCCGCCCACAGTCCGGACAGCTTCCAGGCGAGCCGGTTCTCCCAGCGCTACGACGAATACGTCCAGGAGTCCTGGATCGGGCGCTTCCACCCCCCGCTTTTCCATTAGCATGAGCAGACGCTCCATACCCATGCCAAAGCCTATACCCGGCGTGGGCGGGCCGCCCACCTCGGATATCAGGCCATCGTAGCGTCCACCGCCGCACACGGTGCTCTGCGCGCCGATCTCGGTGGCGATGATCTCGAAAACCGTCCTAGTATAGTAATCAAGTCCCCGCACGATGCGCGGATCCACGATATAGTCGATCCCAAGCGATTGAAGGTACTCTTTCAGTCGCCCGAAATGATCGGCGCAGCTCTCGCACAGGCTGTCAAGCACGCTGGGTGCGCCGTCCACCAGCGCTCGGCATCCCTCAGCCTTGCAGTCCAGGAGCCGTAGCGGGTTGCGCTCGTACCGCTCGCTGCAAATGGGGCACATCCGCTCCCTGTGATCGCCGTAATACACACGGAGCTTGCGCTGGTACTCGGGACGGCATTCGGGACAGCCGATGCTGTTGATGTGCGCCTGCATCTTCCCCAGCCCCAGCCGAGACAGTACATTAAGGGCCAGCGCGATCACCTCGGCGTCCGCGGTGGGCGATGCTGCGCCAAAGACCTCTATGCCAAACTGATGGTGCTCCCTCAGACGCCCCGCCTGGGGCCGCTCGTAGCGAAATACCGGCGAGTACAGATAATACATCTTCTGTGGCAGAGGTTTTGCGTACAGGCCGTGCTCGACGAAGGCCCGCGCTACTCCGGCGGTCCCTTCGGGCTTGAGCGTAACGCTGCGCCCGCCCTTGTCGAGGAACGTGTACATTTCCTTTTGCACTATATCGGTCGTATCGCCCACGCTGCGCGTAAAGAGCTCGGTATGCTCGAACGTAGGCATCCGCACCTCCCGGTAACCGAATAACGCGCAGACAGTGCGCATGGCGTCCTCGATGAAATGCCAGCGATGAGTGTCCTCTGCGAGCAGATCCTGCGTACCTTTGGGCGCTTTTGTGATGAGCATGGGGCGACCTCCTTCTCCGCTATCGTTTGTTACCGCCATCGGTTTTATAATAGAATAAACGCCTCCGGCCGATGGCGGACGGGGCGGATACGCGGGCTTTTGAGCTTTTTCATTATACAAATCCGGTATCCACATGTCAACCTTACCCGGCCCGGATATTTGACCTGGCCCAGCACTAGCTTAAGCTGACTACCTTTCAAGTTAACACGTAAATCTTAAGTTTTATGCCAGGTAAACAGTTTTGTACCGGGCAAACTTGCGGAACGCTCTCGCACATGCTAGAATACCTGTGACAGAGAGGAGTCCGCGATGAATAATATTTGGATCGGATTTATCTTTATATTTCTGGATTTCAATCTCGATATCAACGCGTCGCGCATTGGCCTCATCCCGGACTTCGTAGGTTATATACTCATGCTCAGGGGCCTCGCGGAAATGGCACAGGAAAGCCCGCGCTTCGAGCAGGCCCGGCCTTACGCGGTGGGCATGACGATCTATACCGCGATGCTCTACGCTCTGGATCTCTTCGGGTTTTCATTCGCAGGCGGCGGATACCTGGCATATCTGCTGGGTCTGGCCTCTACGGCGATATCGCTCTTTATCAGCTATCTCATCGTGATGGGCGTGCGGGACATCGAAAACCAAACGGGTCGGAGTCTTCGTTCCGAGCCGCTTTATAGCGCATGGAAAGTAATGGCCGTTCTCTCGGCTGCGCTGTACATACTCATTCTGATTCCCGTACTGGGCATACTGTGTCTCATCTTGGGGTTCATTATCTATATCTTTTTCCTGTACAGCTTTAACCAGTCAAAGAATCTTTATTATCAGCGCCCGCTTGGTGCCGGGGTATGATCGAAAATAATGCTTTTCATTTACCCGTAAAGATGGTATAATGCTTCACGCACGATTTGCGCCCGTAGCTCAGCGGATAGAGCGTTCGGCTCCGGACCGAAAGGCCGCAGGTTCAATTCCTGCCGGGCGCGCCAACTAAACCGCTGTTAAAGGCGGTTTTTATTCGTTTGCACAGTGTCCTCCTCTGCGATTTCACAAGCATCCAGATCAAATTTCTTTTCGTTATATATTTTGTATTCTAGCATCAGTTTCATTTTTTCATAATCGTTTTTAAGCACAGATGCTGGATCCGTCAAACATATAAAGTAGTAATTAATCGCATATAAAAGAACAGAACACGTACAACATGGCGGTGTTCTTGACCGGTATCGTGCTTATCAGTAACAACCGCATCGCAGAACAGCTGCTTAGTCCGTTTCGGTAGAACACCGTAGTGCGGGATATTCTCCCTACTCTCTCCCCTGCTCCGCCTCCACCACGATCCTGCCGCCCGCTGCCTCGACCACGCGGACCGCTACGTTGGGACCGATGAAGTCTCCGGCCGAAATGACGTCCAGCCGCCTTCCGTCAAAGGCGGCCTTCCCCGCGGGGCGCAGCGCTGTCAGGGTGGTACCGCGTACGCCCAGCATCGAGTCCTGAGGGAACGGGAGCTGGGGCTGAGCCGTTCCCTCCCCCTGTGTTTTTAGCACGATGCGGTCAAAGAGGCGGATGCGTCCAAACAGCTTGTACAGTATCGGTATAAGTATGATGCAAGCCCCCAGCGTATAGGCCAGGAGCTTCAGAAAATCAAGCATGCTGCGCGACGAAAAAACAAGGCCCACCAGCAGCAGTATGATCCCGGAGATACCAAATATACCGAATCCCGGCATCGCCATCTCCACAACCATCAGTATAAGCCCGGCGACGAAAAGCACGACGGCCCACCACTGTGTAAAACCCGCCAGAAACCCCGAAAAGAAGTAGAACCCGAAGCATACGATCGCGCCTATGCCAAATATCCCAAAGCCCGGCACGAAAAGCTCGATTATAAGCAATATGACGCCCAGTATGAAAAAGAGCGACATCGCCGCCTGACCGGTCAGAAATCCGGCTGCGCGATCGGCTAGCGTCGGGGAAACCTCGGTAAGAACGGCCTGCCCGTACCCGAACTGAGCGAGCGCTTCCCGATGCGTAGTGCATACCGCATCGGCCACGCCCAGCCGCACGGCGTCCCCTGCCGTCAGGTCCAGCAGCTGTCCCTCGGCCGCATAGCCCGGCACGACGGCACGCTTGTCGGCCATCGCGGCAATTACGTTCTTGGGTCGTCCCTGCATCTCGGCGGTGGCGGTCAGCATACCCACCCATGCCGAGAGTACCTTCTCTGTGTCAGGAATCGTTTCGGCGGCCCCGATATGGCTGCCGGGCGCCATCGCGATATGGTCGCAGCTGATGGTGACCAGCACGCCCGCGGACACTGCTTTTTCGGTCACATAGGCAATCGTGGGCAGCGGAAAATTGAGAAGCGCCTCTGAAAGAGGTTCCACTGACGTAAGAAAGCCTCCCCATGTGTCGATCGTAACCAACACGGCGTCGGCACCCGCATCGTGCGCGGTTCGCAGCTCCCGCGCCAGATACTAGGCCATTGCTTCGTTTATCTCTCCCTCAACGGGTATGACTGTAACCCGC
>JAAYXU010000046.1 GCA_012515725.1 Clostridiales bacterium
AACATTTAGCATTTCTCAAACACGCGCATCCGTGCGCTGCGGGCTCTCGGGTTCGATTCAGTCTCTTCGGGCCGCGGCTCCACCGCGCTCCGCGGAGAGGCCTTCCCGAGTGGTTTCTTGCCGCATACGCACATAGGCGCGGACCTAGGGCAGGTGCATGGGTTTTCCATGCGTCTCATCGCAGTCTTGACCGCCCGGTCCTCCAGCGAATGAAAGCTGATGACGCACAGCCGCGCTCCGGGACTTAGGAGACCTGTGATCGACTCCACCGCTTCTTCCAGCCCGCGCAGCTCCTGGTTGACTTCGATGCGCAGAGCCTGAAATGTCCTCCGGGCCGGATGCGGGCCTGTCCTGCGCGCTCCTGCCGGGACTGCTTTGCGTATGATGTCGGTGAGCTGACCGGTGGTTTCGACAGGCGCTCGCTCCCGCTCCCGTACGATAAACTGCGCGATCCGTCCGGCCCATCGTTCCTCCCCGTAGGTCCGGATGACGCGGGCCAGCTCGGGCTGCGTGTACCCGTTGACGACGTCCCGGGCCGTAATGCCACCGCTGCGGTCCATTCGCATATCGAGCGGCGCGTCGTGCCCGTAGGAAAATCCTCGCTCGGGCGTGTCGAACTGGTAGGATGAAACGCCAAGATCCAGTATCGCCCCGTCCAGCGCTACTATGTCCCGCTGCCGCAGCATTACAGCGGCGTCCCTAAAATCCCCGTGCATCGGGATGAAGCGGTCGGCAAAACGGCTTAGCCGCCGCTGCGCCACAGCCAGCGCCTCCCTGTCGCGGTCAATCCCCACCAGCCTTGAGTCGGGGCTCCCGGCCTCCAGAATGGCCTCGGCGTGGCCGCCCATCCCCAGGGTTCCGTCCAGATAGGTTCCACCGCTCACCGGAGACAGGAACGACAGGCTCTCGGAAAGCAGTACGGATATATGCCCGAAAGACTGCATCAGAGCATCACTCCCTGGTTGCGCAGGTTCTCGGTGTAGCTTTCGATTCCCGGCGACTGCTCGCGCTCCCGCTTCCACAACTCGGGATCCCAGATCTCCACGTGGGTGCGCACGCCCGCCACGACGGCCTCCTTCTCGAGATGGGCATGTTCCCGCAGCGGAGACGGGATCAGTATGCGGCCCTGTTTGTCCACGGTCACGTCGCTCGCGTTGGCGTACAGCTCGCGCTGCAGCCGCATCGCGTCCTTGTTGGCGAAGGGGAGGTTGTCCAGCTTGGAGGAGAGATTCTGAAACTCCTCGTTTGAGTAGATATAGAGGCAAGGTTCAAAAAATCCCTTGCATACGACAAAATCCTCGCCCAATCCCTCGCGAAATTTGGCGGGAATGAATATACGGCCCTTTATATCCATCGTGTGCTCGTACGTTCCCTTGAAGTACACGCGGCCCCGCCTCCTTTCGTTTTAAGTCCACCACTACGATGCACTTTGATGCACTTTCCTACACTCGAGTATATTATACCCGCTTTCTGCGATAAATCAAACATTATTTTTGGAATTTAAATAATTTCAAACGCAGATTCTTTGTGCATTATAATGAATACTAGTTTTACTTATATGCATTTGTTTTTACCTATTAGGCATATATGTTCGTTTATGGCGCAATAAAAAAACCCCTTGCGGGGGGGTGGAGCCAGGTGGGGAATCCGGTGCTTCGCAAGAGATCTATGGGGTTTCCCGATCCATCTCAAGGAGCAGCTTTGGCTTAAAGTCGATATAGTCCGAAGCAACCATGCGGTACTCGACGCCGCGCATCGTTCCTTCGAACACCATATCGGCACTCACGCCGTGTAAATGTCCGTATACGACCAGCTCGGCGCCCGCCTGCTCCCAGGCGTCGGTGAAAAGGGAGGGCTCCCTTCTCTCATTGAACGGCGGATAATGCATCATGCCTATAAGACGCTGGCCGGGCTTTCGGAGCCGCTGAGCGTGCCTAAGCGATAGAGCCAGGCGCTCACCTTCGCGCATATAGATGCGCTCATCCCCGGGCTCGAAGGAACTGCTCCCGGGGCATGTCCACCCTCTTGTACCGGTAACAAGCAGGCTGCCGTATGACAGAGAGTCGTTTTGCAGCGCCTCTGTTCCCTCGGGCAAAGCCTCCCGCACCCGACCGATCGCGCTCCACCAATAGTCATGGTTGCCGCGCAGAAGTATCTTGCGTCCCGGCAACTCGCCTATCCACATAAGATCAATCCGGGCTTCGTGCAGCGTCATGGCCCACGATATGTCTCCGGGTATGAGAACGATATCGCCGGACTCCACATCCTGCCGCCAGCGTTCGCGCAGCTTCCGGGTGTGATCCTGCCACCTGGACCCGAATATATCCATCGGCTTCGGGCTAAATCCCGACAGATGGAGGTCTGCGATCGCAAATACGCGCATCGGACGACTCATTTCCTGCCGGGTTCCGTTTCCGTATCGTCTTCCTCTTCGTCCTGCTCTTCGTCCTGGTCGAATACGCGCACAATCTCGCTGAGCTCTTCCTCGGGCGCTTCCGGATCGTCAAGATCAACCACCAGATCCTCCAGATCCACTACGCCCTCTTCTTCCCCGACCTCGGCATCCTCGATCTCCGCCAGATCCTCAGCATCTTCGGCGGACTCCTCGTCGTCCTCCTCGGGAAGAAACTCTTCGTCGTCGCCTACTTCCTTGTCGTCGGGAAGCAGCGTTTTGCTGTCCCGCAAACAGTGCGCGCACATGTCCCGTCCCGACAGCACGGGATTCTCGCCGCACACCGGGCAGATGTCCGCTCCGTCGTGCTCGTGCTCGCCGGTTCCCTTCATCTCTCTGAGACATACGACGCAGAACTTATCATCGGACTTTATATAGTTTAATTCACATCTGGGGCATTTATGAAGAGCCATGGTATTCACCTCAAAAAGGTTTGGTTTTTCTCAGCTATATATATACAATATCCCGAACTAATATACAATACATTTTTACGATCGTTCTAATAATATAATCAAATTCGGTGCGTTTATTTGCTATTTACGCGCTGTGGCAGATATTTCAATGGTATATCTCTGGCAGAACGGGTTGAAATCGCCCGTTTTGGCCTGTATG
>JAAYXU010000047.1 GCA_012515725.1 Clostridiales bacterium
CGGGCTACGCGGCAATCCTCGGGTATTTTAGACAGTCCTATGTCAAGCAGCGCACGTATGTCGCTTATTACAAAGGCCGCGCTCTCCATCGCCGCCACGAATATCGCGGCGAAGGAGCCCTCTCCGAATCCATGATCGACGCTGGCGTCCTCAAAGGCACAGCGTATGGCCTTCTCGGGGTTGGCGGGAAACAGGCAGGCCCATATCTCGGTGCGGATCCAGGCGCCGTTTGAGTGCTTCCATTCCTCGTTGTGCAGCTCGCCCGACAGGGGAGGCAGCACGCCGTCGCGCATGTTGGCCTTGCACACGCCGTACTCGTTCCAGGAGGGGCCGATGTAGCTGAGCCAGTACTCTCCCAGTATCTTTGAGTCGATTGCGTCGGGACCCAGTTCGTCTACAGCGCGCAGCCATACGAGCTGCAGATCCAGATCGTCGTTGGGCAGGGGCTTGCCAGGCTCCGAAGTGAATCCCTGAATGTCGTTGATCTCGCGCTTTCCCTCAAAGGGCGTACCCATCGTGCCGCCGATATTCTTACCCAGCCAGCACGCATAGATCCGGTCGCGCAGATATTCCCGCGTGAACTTTATCATATGGAAATCCTCCGTTTCATATCTTACTGCTATGGAGTATAATGGAAATGGCTCCGCAGGTCAATAGAATAGGAGCTGAGCTATGCCAAATCGCTCAATCTCCGGACTTCCCGCAGCAGCCGGTGTTCCCAGCTAGGGCGGCAAGCCATTCCCTGTTGCTCCACAGTGCGCAGCCGCCCTTTCCCTCCTCGAGCATATGGTGGTTCTTTCGTACCTCCGCCAGCAGTGGCGAGCGCAGTGCCTCGAGCAGTCCGTCCGTTACGGCGTTGCGGTCGGAGAAGGGCGCGAACGGGCACGGCTCCAGGCCGCCCGCGGCGTTAATATGCACAAAGCCACGCCCCGAAGCGAGGCAGCCTCCGTAGGGCGTTTCGTCGCCCGGGAACGCTACGCACAGCATACCGGTCTGCCGCGACAGCTTGAGGAATCGCCGGGACAGCGTCGCTTTTTGCTCCGCCGACAGCGGTTCCTGGGGCGCGTCCGGGTCTGCGGGAACGTACTCGACATAGAATACCATCCGCGCGCCCAGCTCCCGCAGCTTCACCGCGTAGCCCGGATCGGTGACCGAATCGATGTTCCCGGCCGTGGCCGTCAGCGAGACGCCAAAGAGCAGGTCCGACTCGCGCATGCTCTGCATCGTTTCTGTGACCTGTCGGTACACGCCTGCTCCCCGCCGCCTGTCGGTTTCCTCAGCGCTTCCCTCGAGACTTACCACGGGCAGCAGATTGCGGTGCGCGCTCAACAGCTCCATCCGCTCACTCACCATCGTGCCGTTTGTGAACACGACAACGGGTAGCGCTCGATGCCTGGCCGCTGTTTCCAGCAGGCCCGGACGCAGGAAAGGCTCTCCTCCCGCGATCATGATGAGCGAAACGCCCAGCTCCCGCGCCTCGCCGATGATCCGGTCGAGCGATTCGAGCGGCATTTCCTTGCGGATACCGCTGGAGCATACGCCCGCGTAGCAGCCGCTGCATCGAAGATTGCAGGCCGTCGTCGCGCTGATGATGAGTATGGCCGGGACCGTCACGCCTTCCTTTTGCAGGCGGTGGCGGAGCGCTGCGGTCGCCGCCTGGTTTCTCATGATCGCGCCCAGTATCTTCCGGCTGTCGGGATGAGACGACAACCGGAAGGCCGTGCGCATCGCATGTACGAGATTACTTTCCCACAGGCTCGGAGCAGGCTGGTTCATTCCTGTTTTCTTATCGTCCATATACTGTATCCCCCCGTACAGTGTACGGCCCGGCGTGTTCCGGTGTCAAGAAAAGTCAATAAAAAAACGCGAAACCCCACCGAGGGCTGTGCGTGCGGTGCAGAGATTTACGCCTTCAGAAGTTGTCTTGGGTGCGTTTCCGGGGAAAGGCCCGCGAGATGGCACAGGATCGCTATTCCTCCTGGCATTGTGCAAATGCAAGGGGGACGGTTTTCCCATCCCCCCCGCAGCGCCTAGTCTTTTCTTGCCCAGATAGTCGCCCGATGTGTCGACTCGTCGATCGGCTCATGAAGGGGCTCATCGGAGTAGTTTTTGTACGACCTCTCGATCGTCAGCCCTGCTTCACGGAGCCATCCATACACCTGGTTTTGTGCAGGTATGTGCTTATGCCACAGCTTTGAGATCACAAAGGACTCGCCGTTGTTGGCCGTAAGCTCCAGGTGGCTCGTCCCTGCGCACATATGGGTTACCGGGTCATATACTGAGCCGTAGCTGATAGTGCGTCCTGAAGTGCCCATGTCGTCGGTGCCGCTGAAATAACTGCTTTGCCGCAGGCGGCTGAAGAACCGCACCGGGTCGTAGAGAAGGTCGAAGTCCAGATACAGATGCCCTCCGCTCCTGAGCGCCATAGCCGCCTTGCGGATAAAGATGCGCTGAGCCTCAGCGTAATCCATGTCGGTTTCGATGTTAATGAGCACGTTACCGGCCAATACGACCACGTCGAATTCCGAACCCCACTGTGCGGTCAGTGCGTCGGCCAGATAACAGCGGATGTTGCTCATGCCCTTCATTTGGCGGTAACAGCGAAGGAGCATATGTAAGTCCATATCAAATCCTGTTACTGTATGACCAGCCTTCGCAAGCGGAATGGAGATCCTGCCGCCGCCGCAAGCCGCTTCAAGGATTCGCTGCGCAGATCCATTGGCGCAGGAGCGCAGCACGTTCAGTAAAAACGCGACGTCCCTCGTCTCATTCTCGAACTGCTCATAGATGTCGGCGTACCAGTGCCCTGCTATAAAATCCCTGTTCAATACGCTTCCTCCTGTTTTGAGGAGGGCTAGAGTATAGTCACCCTCCTGTTCTTCACGATGGTCGCAAATGCTGTGTTTTTCATATGAAATCCATCCTCTCTGAACCGGATTATTATATCGCCGTAGCGCTATAACCGGATATCTTTTCATCACAGAGTGAAGCTTCCGACTAAAAGAAAACGGCATAGCCAATATTCCTATCGGCTACGCCGGATTCTCACGGGTGCAAATTTTGAATACGGATGCGTACTGTTTGTTTCGTAACCATGCTAGATCCGGGCTACGCCGCTCTTCCGGGCAGCGTCGGCGACGGCTGCGGCGACCGCCGGGCCCACCCGCTCGTCGAATGCGGCCGGTATAACATACTCGGCCGTGAGCTCGTCATCGCCTACCAGGCCTGCGATGGCGCGCGCAGCAGCGATCTTCATCTCGTCGTTGATGTCGCTGGCCCGCACGTCGAGCGCGCCGCGGAATATTCCGGGGAAGGCCAGCACGTTGTTGATCTGGTTATTGAAGTCGCTGCGTCCCGTTCCGACGACCGCCGCTCCGGCCGCCAGCGCCTCGTCGGGCATGATCTCGGGGACCGGATTACTCATCGCGAACAGTATTGGGTCGTGGTTCATACTACGCACCATATCGGCTGTAACGATTCCCGGCGCGGACACGCCGATAAAAATATCGGCACCCTTCAATACATCGGCCAGTGTTCCCTGCTTGCGCTCCCTGTTGGAAATCGCCGCCATCTCGGCTTTGAAGGGATTAAGTCCCTCTCGTCCCTCGTATATGGCGCCCGTACGGTCGCACAGTATCACGTTGCGCAGGCCTATCTTCATGAGAAGCCGGGTCACCGCCACTCCGGCCGCCCCCGCTCCGGATACGACCACTTCCTGCCTGGAAAGATCGCGTCCCGTCAGCTTCATGGCGTTTAGGATGGCCGCCGCCGTCACTACCGCCGTGCCGTGCTGGTCGTCATGGAAGATCGGTATGTCGCACCGTTCCTTGAGCTTCCGCTCGATCTCAAAACACCGGGGAGCCGATATGTCCTCGAGATTGACGCCCCCGAAGCTTCCCGCCAGGAGCGCCACGGTGTTTACGATGTCGTCAACATCCTTGCTGCGGACGCACAGCGGAAAAGCGTCCACGTCGGCGAAAGCCTTAAAGAGCACGCATTTGCCCTCCATAACGGGCATTCCCGCCTCCGGGCCGATGTCTCCCAGACCCAGTACCGCCGTGCCGTCGGTGACGACCGCGACCAGATTCCAGCGCCGGGTAAGAGAGTAGCTCAGGTCCGGGTCCTTCTCAATGGCCAGGCAGGGCTCGGCCACTCCCGGCGTATAGGCCAGCGACAGATCCGTTCTGTCCCGCACGGGCACGCTGTTGACGACCTCGATCTTGCCCTTCCACTCATAATGTAGTTTTAAGCTTTCCTGTCGGATATCCATCGTATTCCTCCTAATTCATTATCGTATTATGCGAATTCTTATTGGGTATCTGTCCAGCGGTTGCACAGGTCCGTGTAGTCGGAGTTGCACACGAGCGTCATCGATCCCGCCCCGGCGTCGACCCTGTCCAGTATATAGGGACCCGTCCCGATCCACATATGGCCGTGAGCCGCGTAGAAATCAAGCAGGCTCCGGTAGCGCGCCGCCGCCTCGTCGGCAGTGATATAGTCGCTCATCACGGCAGGGTGGGGGATAAGCCGTTCCGCGGCCGCTCTCTCGCAGGCCGCCTCAAGAATCGGCAGCGACGGGCCGTACAGCAGGTTCGTCCACTCGGCTTCGGTCTGCTGGGCGCGGGAGCTGCCAAATGCGGTTTCGCCCTCGGACTCTGTCAGGCTGCATATCGCGAGCACGTGCCAGGCCGCCTGCCCTGCCGCGCCCTCGGGCCACAGTGCGGCTACGCACTGTTCGGCGTCGATCGCATAGGCGTCGGAGTAGTACTCGACCGTCAGCGGCTCGACCGATACGATGCGGAAGCCCTTAAAAAGTCCCTTGAACGCGTTTGCTTCCGTGATCGCCGACGGGTCGTACAGGCTGCTGCGCTCGTCGGCCCGGTCGAAGCGCACGATCATCGCCATCATGAAATCCGCGGCGGTCATCGAGCTGCCGTCGTGCCAGCGCACGTCGCTTATATCGTATGTGACGACACTGCGGGTCAGCGCCGTCAGCCCATCGGGATTCCGCTCACCCGCGGTAATCCAGACGCCGTTTTCGCCGTCCCAGCCGACGTACGCGTCGGATGGCACCGCGATCGCCTCCCCCGTGCGGACGAGCGTGAGCCACGGGCTGTCAGCCGCCTTCTCTACGGGCAGATCGCCGCGCACCGCAAGCTCGGCGGCAAGAGCGCGCTGGGCTGTCATCAGTCCGGTCTGCGGGTCGGGCATGAGCGCGTAGTCCTGCGTAAAGAGCACCGGAGCGAGCGTCCCGGCGTCACGCGTCCCGGCTATGGGGTTGACGCTGCCGGCAAAAAGTCGGTCCGCTCCCCAGGTCATCTCCCCGCCCTCGGTGTCCATTAGGCGCAGCGTGAAGGGCGTCATCGCGCCCACGGCTACTCCCTCCGCAAGACCGGGCCTCATCTGTGCAAGAGGGGTCCGGCAGACTGCCGCCGCAGCGTCGGCTATAAATATGCGGTAGGAGAGCGCCGCGGCCCCATTAAGCGCGTCGGCCATGAGCGCGCGCCGCTCGTCGGCGGTGTGGAACTCCCGCCGCGAAAGCGCGGCAAATGTGCCCCTGAGCGACTCGTCGGCCGCATAAAGGCGCCAGAGAGGGAAGTATGAAAGGACGCTGTCGGCGCTCATGTACAGCGCGAAATCGCCGCCGCTGTCGCGCAGATGCGCCGTGTCCCGTCCATCCTCATCCAGCCGCCAGCATACCGTCGCAAGGTGCCACTCGCCGTCCGATGGATCGGAGCCCAGCCATCTGTCGGTAAGCTCCGGTGTGGTCAGGTACTCGCGCTCAACGGTAAAGCCCATCGACTCCAGCGCGTCGCTCATCATATCGCCTATGCCAAGTCCGGCCTCGTCATCGCTCTGAATGAGGAAGACGAGCGTAACGGGCTTATCGCTGTATGTCCACAGCCCGTCGGCCTGCTGCGCACCCATGGCCTGCATCCGCTGCGATATGGTCTGCCTGCAGGCTTCCGGGGCGTAGGCGTACTGCCCGGCCAGAGACTCCAGATCCTGCGCGTACCGTGCGGAGTCGGCGAGCTCTGCCGTAAGCGGCGAGTACTTGGGAGACGCCTGACCGGCGAAAAACTGCGACACAACCGCGTCCCGGTCGATCAGCCTATTAAGCGCCACGCGAATTCCAGTGTCGGCGAAAGGATTGAGCCGCCCTTTTTTCTCGTTGTCGATCGGGGCCGGATTGAGCGCGATTTCATAGAAACGGTTGTACACGGGGTCCGCGGCAAGGTTCGCCGCCTTTATCGCGTTCCAGTCGGCGGCGCTCTCAAGGAGCCCCGAATAGACGTCGATCTCGCCCTGCGCCATCCGGGCGACCGCCTGGTCGGCGCTCATCGAAACCATCGTGATCGTATCCAGCCAGCCTCCGCGACGGGTGACCGGCACCGGCGTGGGTTCGGGGGTAGGAGTAGGCTGGGGGGTGGATGTAATATTCGGCGTGGAGGTCGCTCCGGGAGAAGGCAGCTGACAGGATGACAACGTCAGCGCTGCCAGCAACAGGATTATTACGGCGATCGGTTTTCTCATCGTATTCATTCCTCAAAACATGGCTTGGCCTGCGCTCATGGCTGGCGCACAGGATGTATGCTATCATACCGGAACTGCAAAGTCAATCGGGCTTGTGCGGTCGGAGAAACCCCGCTCCTCAGTACGGGAGGAGCGGAAAACGTGCGGCCTATCGCGCTTTTACCGCTGTCATGATGACCGTGTTCCCCGACTGCCAGACTTTTTTAGTGGACACGAAACCGGCCCGCTTAAGCATCGTGCGCTGGTTGTCTATCGTGCAGGGCGTATCGTAGTGATAGAGCCCGTCGGGCAGTCTCTGCTGGGCGCGTAGCTGCCTAAATCGCTCGAAATGGTAATCCTCGAACGCCTGATCGGGGGCCATGTAGTCGGCTTCGATATATACGCCGCCGGGACGCAGCGCCCGATATAGGCTCCGGTAGACA
>JAAYXU010000048.1 GCA_012515725.1 Clostridiales bacterium
GGGCCTTCGGAGGACTTTAAAACGCTGTGGGTACCGCTCACGCGTGTTGACGCCGGCGGAGTATGGAATCTGTCGGGGCGGGGAATCGGGCCCTCACCGGGAATCATATGGATTACCGCTGACGACAGGCTGCTGCTTTTGGCTGGTACCGTGGATTCCCAGCGCTGGCGGCAGAAGGCCACAGAAATGGTTTTCTATAAGGCGCAGAAAACCGCCGCGCCGCCGCTCTCTCCGACAGCCGCGCCTCAATCGCCTGCGAAGAAGCCCGCGGCGACTGAGCCCCAAGCAGGCCGGGTCTCTGCGCCGCCGACAGAGGAAATAGATGAAACTCCGCCAATGAATGCTCCGGTTGGGCATGGTAAAACGATTGACGGACAAAAAGAAGAGGAACGGCAGCCTACCGCAATGGCGCCGTCCGCGGATAAGGTGGAGAAACCTGACGAATCAGCCGAAGAGAAACCCGCGTCCAGCGTTACACCTCCCGGAGAGGAAGTAACGGCTGTGCGCGAAGAAGAGCCGGACGAGCCGACTCCGGACGCCGCTCCCGCGATCCGGGAGCAAGGCGGTGAGCCGGAACCTGTGGACGAACCCCCAGGCGAAGAGAAGGAAGGGACGGACGCAAAAGCGCCGATTTCCCGCGCGCCGCTTAACCGAGGGCAACCGGCCACTCTGGCCGCAGAGCCCGCGCCGCAGGCAGCGCTCCCGCGCGAATCCGAGTCCGCGCCGCTTCCAGCTGCGGTCGCGCCCGATACGATTCCCGAGCTCATGCGAACCTGTCCCGAAGACACGCCGTTTATCGGACTGCTGCCCGGAGCGCGTTTCGCGCGGGTTCCGATTCCCGGCGGGCAGGAGTACGATCACTATATCGTCGGGCATATTCCTATAGGTGAGCAGGGCTTCTATCTGGTAGGGGTACCCGGGCCTGCGGGCTGGCAGCCCCCGGCAGGCCTGAGCCAGTTCATGCACTATCTGCCCGGACGGATGGGGGGAGGATACTGGGTACGTTATCTAGTACCCGAGGGCGGATGGAAGTAATATTTTCTACCTGGGTATGATAAAGGGCAGGGGTTCCTGCCCTTTAAGTCGCATTTGTTATTCTACGCAGTCAGGGCAATATACGACCGTTAACTCCTGATATGCTCTGAAAGATCCTTTGTTAGTAAGGAAGATAAACCCTCCCTCCGGACCTATGCGCAGAGGATAGATAAAGTCTGTTTCAAACGCTGCTACAGATATATCGGGATCCTTGGGATAATCCGTCACATAAATCCTTTGTCCTACTCCTTCAACTATGGAAAACACCGTGACAGATACAAAATCAAAACCGGGGGCTGCTTCGGATGTCGTTACGGAAGCCCGTATTTTAGTGATACAGGCGTTTGGCGGAAGATTGACACTCGTCAGAACACTGTCGGGAAGCTCGGAGGTTACCGAATCCGCCGGGCAGAATGCTCTGTCCTGTGAGTCCGCCTGTCGGTCACAGCACACTATGACAATTCCTGTAACGATCACCAGTATGCACACGAGTATGCACACGATATATATACCGCAGCTATGCTTTATTAACTGCATGTTGCTACTCCTTTCGATTACCGTTTATATTTGCGAATCTATATCGCAGTACACCATATGGTATGGGCGGGGTAAGTGACACCCGGCCTTAAAGTCCACGCTTTTTCTTTTCATCGACCGCTTTTCATGCTACAATTGGTGAAAATAAGGGGGAGCCATGTTCGGATATCTGAGGCCGCTTATACCCGAGCTCAAGGTGAGCCAATACTACCGTTACCGCGCGCACTACTGCGGTCTGTGCAGAGCCACGGCGCTGACCTGCGGGCAGGTTCCCCGCCTCGCGCTCACATATGATACGGCACTGATGAGCCTGCTGCTGTCTGATCTGGCCGGAGAACCCGAGCGGATACGGGACAGACGGTGCGTCGTGCGGCCGCTGCGCGCGCACAGGGTAAGTGAACCCGGACAGGCAGCTTTTTACTGTGCGGATCTGGGCCTGCTGCTCGCGCACCGTCGCACGATCGACGGATGGCGGGACGAGCGTGATGTCCGGGCGGGAATGGGAAGGCTTGCGCTGGCGGGTTATGCGCGGGGCGCAGCCAGGCGGCTTGCAGATGTGGCGCGGCAGGTGGACGCGCGGCTAACAGAGCTTCTTGCGCTGGAGCGCGACAAGTGCGGGCAGATGGATTACCCGGCCGAGGTGTTTGGAGCGTTGCTGGAGGAGGCGGCCGTTTCGTGTCCGGGGCTTGGCACGGCGGTTCGTGAGCCGCTTGCGTGGATGGCGCGCCAGACAGGCAGGTGGCTGTACATGATCGACGCTCTGGACGATATCGCGCGCGACGAGGCTTCGGGCAGCTATAATCCGCTGCTTCTGGCACCGGGCAGCCGGGAGGACGCGGTGCGGCTGACGGCTGAGGCCTGCCGCTGGGCGGCGGGACAGGCGGCCGCGGCGCTCGACCTTATGGATCTGCGCTATAGCCGCGAGATCATACAAAACGTTGTATACGCCGGTATGCCCGAGAGGCTCGGCGCGATCACTAAAGAAGGAGTACCCGCAGATGGATGATCCGTGGAAGGTGCTGGGTGTCCGGCAGGGAGCCTCCCAGGAGGAAATAAAAAGCGCATACCGCAAGCTGGTCAAACAGTATCACCCGGACCGCTACGTCGACAATCCGCTCAAGGAGCTGGCTCAGGAAAAGCTCAAGCAGATCAACGAGGCCTATGACACGCTAACCCGGAACGGGGGCGCGCAGCCGGGCGCTGGCGGGGCGGGACACGCGTCGGGCGAATACACGGGTACGGGAGGCGGCGACTTCCTGCGGGTGCGGCAGCTCATCCAGAGCGGGAATATAGTGATGGCCGAGGCGCTCCTGGACAACATGACCGCGCAGCCCGCTGAATGGCACTTCCTAAAGGGAATGTGTCTGCTGCGGCGGGGCATGTATATCGAGGGGCGGCAGCATATCGAGATGGCGGTCGAGATGGATCCGGGCAATCCGGAGTACCGGTCAGCGCTGGCTAACATAGCGGGCGGAGGCGGCGTATACCGCCAGCGCACATACAGGGCGGGCGGCGCGCAGGACGATTTCTGCCGTATATGCGAGTGCCTGATCTGCTCGGACTGCTGCTGCGAATGCATGGGTGGGGATCTCATACCCTGCTGCTGATGACCAGCAGCACATATCCATATCATGTCGGATTACCGGGAGGCGCACATGCGGGGAGCTGCGAGAAAAATGGCTGTCTCCGCCGTGATGACGGCGGTATCGGCAGCGGGGCTTGTGCTGGGCACGGCGCTGCCTACGCTGCAGCTCTCGCTCTATGCGGCGCTGTCGGCGTTTCCGGCGGTGCTGGCTGCCGAGGGTGCGGCGTTATATGGCATTCTGTCGGCGACCGCGGCGACCATTTTAGGTTTTGTGCTGGCCCCCGACAAGCTGGCGGTGCTGACCTACGCGCTGTTTTTCGGCTGGTATGGCCCGGTCTACGTCGCGCTGGCCTGCCGGATGGGGCGGTGGGCCGCGCTGGCCGTCAAGGCCGCGCTCTTTAACGCGGCGCTGGCGGCGGGGCTTGTGGGCTTCAGGCTGCTGGCTGTGGATATAGGTTATCCGTGGTGGATGTTCGCGCTGGCGGGCCAGCCGCTTTTTTTGCTGTATGACAGGGTGCTGGGGCTGTTTCTCGGGTTCTATGAGAGAAAGCTGCGGCGCTATATCATGGGGGGATCGCGATGAATCTGCGCGAAGCGGTCCGGGAGGATCTGCCCGGCATCAATGAAATATACAACGAAGCCGTCCGCAATACGACGGCGAACTGGTCCTGCGCCGAGCGCAGCCTCCGAGAGGCCGGGGAGTGGTTTGCGCAGTACGGCGCGCCTAATAGACCGCTTATAGTGGCCGAGGAGGACGCCCGTGTGGTCGGTTACGCGTGCCTGTCGGCATTCCGGGAGAAGGACGCCTATTGGCCGGTGGCCGAAAACTCCGTATACGTGCACCTGGATTACCGGGGCAGGGGCATCGGAACGCGGCTCATGGAGCGCGTCATCGCGCTGGGCCGAGAGGCCGGACTGCGGGTCATCACGGCCTGGGTCGACGCGGACAACGATGAAAGCATCGTCTTTCACGAGCGGCTGGGTTTCGAGCGGGTGGGTATCATGCGGAACGTGGGCGAGAAGTTCGGACAGAAGCTGAGCGTCGTAATACTGGATCTCGATCTTACAAAGGGGGGCCATGACGATAGATATGCGCGTCGGGGAGGCGGAGCTCGCTGAGCCTGTCCGCCTACATACCGCGGTCGTAGGGTCGGGCGCGGCGGGATGGAATGCCGCAGGTAGGCTCAAAACGCTGGGCGTCCCGGCGGTGGCGGTGGTGACCGAGAGCCGGATGGCCGGGACTTCCCGCAATACCGGAAGCGACAAGCAAACGTACTACAAGCTGGGACTGTCGGGCGATACTCCTGACTCGGTCTACGAGATGGCGCGAACGCTGTTCGAGGGCGGCGCGACCGACGGAGATACCGCGCTGGCTGAGGCGTCGTCGTCGGCCCGCTGTTTTTTTCATCTTGCAGAGCTGGGCGTGCCGTTCCCGCACGACCGCTACGGGCGCTACGCGGGCTATAAGACCGATCACGATCCCGCGCGCCGCGCCGCATCCTGCGGGCCATATACATCCCGGATCATGACCGAGTGTCTGGAGCGGGAAGCGGTAAGCCGGGGCGTCGCGGTACTGGACGGGCTGCGCGTAGTACGCGTACTGACCCGGGCGGGCCGCGTCGCCGGACTGCTGGCGCTTGATCGGGACGCGCTGTCCGCGGGGCGCGTGCGGTACGTTCCCATACTGTGCCGGAATATTGTCTGGGCGACCGGCGGTCCGGCGGGGCTATATAGCGCTTCGGTCTACCCGGAGAGCCAGTGGGGCGGAACCGGTACTGCGCTGATGGCCGGCGCGGCGGGGCAAAACCTGACCGAATGGCAGTACGGACTTGCCTCCGTCCGGCCTAGGTGGAACGTTTCAGGCTCCTATCAGCAGGCGCTTCCAAGGTATCTTTCTACCGACTCCGCCGGGGGCGATCCGCGCGAGTTTCTGACCGATGTCTATCGAGATCCCGGAGAATTGCTGACCGCGGTTTTTATGAAGGGGTACGAGTGGCCCTTTAACGCGGATCGTGTAGGACCCGGCGGCTCTTCGCTCGTAGACCTTGCCGTGCACCGGGAGATTCATGAGCGCGGACGCCGCGTATGGCTGGACTTTACCACCAATCCGCTGGGACTTCCGACCGAGCGCCTGCTGACGCTGCTCAATGAGGAGGCGCGGGAGTATCTCATGCGCTCGGAGGCTTGCGCGGGCGCGCCCATTGACCGGCTTACGCGGATGAACCCCGGAGCGGTAGCCCTGTACCGGGACAAGGGCGTGGATCTTTCGGCGGAGCCCCTGGAAATCGCGGTGTGCGCGCAGCATCACAACGGCGGTCTTGCGGCTGACTGCTGGAACAGGAGCAATCTGGCGAACTTTTATCCGGTCGGGGAGGCGTGCGGCAGCCATGGCGTTCGCCGCCCCGGAGGATGCGCCCTCAATGCCGGGCAGACCGGTTCGATGCGGGCGGCTTTCCAGATAGCGGCCCTGCGTGGGAAAGAGAGTCCCGCGTGCCGCATCACGGAGCCAATCCGGCGTCAGATCGGGGAAACGCTGGCTCTGGGCGGAGTGTTCGGGCGCGGCGGCAGCCGCTCGGCCGAGGACTGGATCGCGCGTATCCGCGGCCGCATGGACGGAGCCGCCGCGTTCATCCGCAGCGGACCGGCGGTGTCAGAAGCGCTGCGGGATACGCTTCGTGATCGAGCGGAGTTCGCAGACGCGGTGGCTGTCGATACCCCCGGAGGACTGCTCACGGCGTGGCTTGCGTGGGACATGCTCGCCGCACAGGCGGCGGCGCTGACCGCGATGGACGACTATATCCGCCGGGGAGGAGGCAGCCGCGGCTCGGCGCTAGTCGTGGGCGGCGATGGGAGCGGGGCGATTCCCGGATTCCCGGATCGCCGGATGATGCCCGTGGACGCGTCTTTGGACGGCCGGGTGCAGCAGGTATCGCTGCGGGAGGACTCCTTCACGGTCGCATGGCGGGATGTGCGCCCGCTGCCTCAGCGGGACACATGGTTTGAAACCGTATGGGCAGGATATCGGCGGGGAGACAGCTTTCGGTAATGTGCGCATAACCGAAAAGGATGGCGGCCGCCATCCTTCTCGACAGGGGTCGAGTTATGTGGCACTGCAGCGTCTGGAGTCGTCGTCGCAGAAGCCGCAGAAGAGTACGACGAGCAGCAGGAAGAAGAACAGAAGGCTGTCGCCGTCCTCTTCGCCCCACATACCGCAGTTGCAGAACAATACAACCAGCAGCAGGAAAAAGAAAAGCAGGCTGCTGTTGTCGTCTCCACCAAAACCCCTGAAGAGTCCGCCAAGGATACCGGCCATAGGAAAACCTCCTTTTTGTGAATCTACTCCCACCATATGAAGTGAGAGCCTAACGTGTGCCTGTGCGGACGGGTAAGCGTTTCTTTCATATCGGCCGCTTTCAAGGGAAGAGGAAGGAGGTATCGTTCTCATTTTATACACCGGAATTATTTGTAGCGTGAACCACCGTGTGGTATAATAATCGAAAAGCGGGAGGGGATCAGCGAATGGGCTGGCGGGAGCTTTATGCCCTGGCGGTACGATACTTGCTGCCGACTATTATGGCGGCGGTATTGTTGCGGGTGATGTTTATTACTGCCCGCGAGTGGCGCGCCGCCAGGCGCGCGCGGGACTTGACGCCTCCGCCCATCGGATCGCTGACCGACGACGCGGGAAGGCAGTACGCGCTCGGGCACGACAGCGTGCTGGGCCGCTCCCGCCGATGCGATATTGTGCTTTCGGATGCGGGCGTGGCGGGCGTACACGCCCAGATATACGAACGCCGCCGGACTGTTTTCCTGCAGCCCCTTGCCCGGGGGAAGGTTTTCCTCAATGGCGCGGCGCTGTCAGGACGGGCGAAGCTCCAAAGCGGCGACACCGTGGGGCTGGGCGAAACGGCGCTGACGGTAAGGCTTTGCGGCAGGGATCAGGGCGGAGATGAGGCCGGCCCAGCGAAAGCCGAGTCGCAATGCGGAACGGATGTGTGAAAGCTCCGCGCATGGTCTGCGTCTGCACATGGCAGGAAGGAGGTGACCGGTTCTGCCGCTTTCCATCACTAGTAGAAGCGGAATGGTATTCCTGCTCATCGCGCTATTTGCCGTTGCCTCACTGACGCTGCTGGCGATTGACGGGGACGATACGGATATCTGGGCATTTGTAATGGCGGGCTGTATAGTAGCGGTGCTTGCGGCTGAGTATATACTCTTTCCGGTGCTGTTCAGGCACGGCGACCGGTCTTTATTACTCATCATCAATACGCTGGCCGTGCTGGGGCTTGTGTTTCAGTACAGGCTGGATCCCTGGACGGCGTTCCGGCAGCTCGCGTGGTTCATCGTAGGCCTGACGGTCATGGGGGGAGTCGTCTGGTTCCTGTCGCGCTGGGAGGGGTTTGAGGCAGGATCGTGGCTATATATGGGCATGGGACTGGCGCTGCTGGCGGCAAGCCTGGTCTATGGATCGACGGCCGGGGGCGCGAAAAGCTGGGTGCGCATCAGCGAGGTGCTGTCTATCCAGCCCTCGGAGTTCGCGAAGGTCACGCTGTGCCTTTCGCTCGCGTCGGTGCTGCGTGAGCAGCGACGCTTTACCGGATACCTTCCGCTGTTCGCGTTTATACTGCTCAGCGTGGCGCTCCTGGTCGTGCAGAAGGATCTGGGGGCGGCCGCGCTCTACTACATAACGTTCCTGGGTGTGCTGATGGCGGCCACCTCCAACGGATGGTGGGTATCTGCCGGAGTACTCGGGGCGGCGGGCGGCGCTGTCGCCGCGTATCATTTCTTCGACCATGTCCGGCTGCGGGTATCAGTATGGCTGGACCCCTGGTCGCTTCCGGACACGGGCGGCTATCAGATCATACAGGGGCTTGAGGCCGTCGCACGCGGCGGCCTGCTGGGAGCGGGACTGGGGCAGGGATTTCCGACCCGTATCCCCGCGGTTCGCAATGACTATATATTCGCGGCGGTCTGCGAGGAGCTGGGGATCGCAGCGGGCATCATAGTCATCGCGTTCTATCTCATACTCGTGGTGCGCGGCGCGTTCATAGCCCGCGCGGCCCGTGACAGCTTCCGCAGCCTGCTCGCGGCGAGCGCTACGCTGATGATCGCGGCGCAGAGCTTCATCATCATCGGCGGTGTGCTCCGGATGATACCGCTTACGGGAATCACGCTGCCGCTCGTGAGCTATGGCGGCTCCTCTATGCTGGGTACGCTGATGCTGTGCGGCATACTGCAGGCGATCGCCCAGAGAAACGGAATCGACCGTCAGAGCGCCAGGCAGGCAAAGGCAAAGCGCGTCACGCAGGGAGAGGGGCCATGAGACAGATCCGCCGAAATATCTTACTGATCGCTCTGCTCATCGCGCTCGCTTACGCGGGACTGGCGGCCTGCCTTATTTGGACTGCCTTTACCTACAGCTGAGACCCGCTGGAGCGGAGACGGGAAACCCGCTCCGAGACGGGAATAAACGGGAGGAATCTTTCATGGAATTCACAAGAATGCATGAAATTACCCAAAGGATCCGGGAGAATATCGGGCGGGTCATCGTAGGATGCGAGCCGGTCGTCGATCTGCTCATGACAGCGGTGCTGGCCCGGGGGCATGTGCTGCTCGAGGATGTGCCGGGCACTGGAAAGACGATGCTGGCTAAGTCGCTGGCACGCTCGGTCGGCTGCGCGTTCAGCCGCATACAGTTCACGCCCGACATACTGCCCTCCGATATCACCGGCATGAACATATACAATCAGAAAACCCACGAGTTTGAGTTCCGGAAAGGCCCGGTTTTCGCGAACATCGTGCTGGGAGACGAGATTAACCGCGCCACCCCGCGCAGCCAGTCGGCGCTTCTTGAGTGCATGGAGGAGGGACAGGTGACCGCCGACGGCGTTTCCTATACGCTCGCGCGCCCCTTCCTCGTCATCGCGACGCAGAACCCGGTGGAAACCCACGGAACATTTCCGCTGCCGGAGGCGCAGCTCGACCGGTTCTTCATCCGGACCAGGATGGGCTACCCCGCGACCCGGCAGGGCGTGGAGATACTGGACCGCTTCATCGAGGGTAATCCGCTTGCCGAGCTCACGCCGGTGGCGTCGAGCGCGGAGATAGCTGAGGCGCAGGACAGCCTTGGGCGCGTGACCGTGTCGGCGGCGGTGCGCCGCTACATCGTGGACATCGCGGAGGCCAGCCGCGCGGCTGAAAACGTGACGCTGGGTGTCAGTCCCCGCGGTTCGCTGGCGCTGCTGCGCGCGGCGCAGGCCTGGGCTGTCGTGTCGGGGCGGGACTACGTGATTCCCGACGATGTCAAGGCTGTCGCTCCTGCGGTGCTGTCTCACCGCATACTGTGCCGGAACGCCTACGGCTCCCAGGCCGAGGCCTCCCGCAGAGCGGTGGAAGCGCTGCTTGGCCGCACGCCGGTTCCCACCGAGACGCTTGACGAGGACGACTAGACCATGAACGTTCTGTGGGTCATGCTGGTGGCGGGCGTCCTAATGCTAATAGAGATGGTATATATGCGCATCTTCGCTCTGCGCCGGATACAGTATGAGCGTTTCTTTACGAAAAGAGAGCTCTACTGCGGCCAAGAGGTGGAGATGGTCGAGATCATCGCCAATCACAAGCTGACTCCGGTTCCATGGCTGAGGATGGAGTCGCGCATGTCGGCGTCGCTGCGGTTTGGCGCGCAGGAAAACCTCGATATTATGGAGGACCTTTACCACCGCAGCGTGTTTTTCCTCCGCAGTCACCGGAGAATCCGGCGTCGTCACCGGGTAACCTGCACGCGGCGCGGGTATTTTAATATGGATTCGGTCACAATGTCAGCAGGCGATCTGCTGGGTCTGTGGAGCCAGTCCCGGCAGCTGGCCTTGAGCGCCGAGCTAGTCGTATACCCGCGGCTCATGGATCCGGGCGAGCTGCCGATCCCCTCCCGTAAATGGCAGGGCGACATCGTCGTGCGCCGGTGGATACTGCCCGACCCCTACCTCATCAACGGTATCCGCGAGTACCGGCACGGAGACACGCTCCGGGACGTGCATTGGGGCGCAACCGCCCGCACGGGCGCGTTGCAGGTCAAGACGCGGGACTATACCGCCTCGCCCCGGCTCATGCTGGTAATCAACGTGCAGCTCACGCAGAACCAGTGGGGCGAGCTCAACCCCGCGCAGCGCGACATCGTCGAGGGGGCTTTTTCCATAGCGGCCACGCTGGCCCGGTGGGCTACTGACAACGGCGTGGACGCGGGACTGTGCTGCAACGGCGTGCTGGCGGGGGAGGAGGGCCGCGAGATTCTGATCGAACCCTCCCACGGCGAGGGGCATCTGGCGCTGCTCATGGAGACCATGGCCCGGGTTATCATACGGCGGCGAAAGAGCCTGCACAGCTATATTGACGAAACGCTCATAGAGCCCGCCGTCACGGGGCTTGACATACTCGTAGTATCGGCTTACTGGAGCGACCTTCTCGAGGAGCGCGCGCAGGCGCTGCGAAGGCAGGGAAACGCCGTGGTGCATGTTCCGGTAGGAGGCGCGTCATGAGCGAGCGGATCAAAAAACTGATGCTGCCGCTGCTTTACGCTTGTTTACTGTACGCACCCTCGGTCGCCCTCACATGGCTGCTGGGTCTGGACGAGCGTGTCCGGCTGGCGCTCCTTTATGTTTTAGCCGCCCTTCTGGGCTACGGTCTGTCTCTGACGGGTACGCGGCTGCGTATTGGCTGGCACGTTGTCGCGGCGGCCGCGGTTGCTGTCCCGGCTATCTTCATTTCTGGCCCGCTCTGGGTCCGGATAGGGGAAGGGCTCCTGTGCGCTGTGCTGACGCTGTGGACCGACCGAAGCGCAGCTCGCCGCTACTGGCAGACGGTCACCTCCCGGAAGCTGCTTGTGAGCGTGGGACTGCTGGCAGCGTTGCAAGCCATTATCTATATGGAGCGCTTTTTCGGCGCGGGCAGACTCTATCCACTGACGCCGATCATTACCGGCATTACGTTTTTCTGGTTTATCGCGGCGCTGTTTGTCATGAACCGGCTTTCTGTGCGTGGAGCCGCGTATCTTGACGACGACCGCAGGACGCCCCGCAGTCTGACGGCCAGCAACTCGCTGCTCGTCGCGCTGTTTCTGGCGCTAGTGATGGGCGTCGCGTTCATTCGCCAGCTCCGCGACGCCGCCTACCGGGTGGTGCTGTGGCTGCGCGATATGCTTCTACACTTCCTCATATGGCTCATGAGCCGCCAGATGGGCAGCGGCGAGCCGGGCGGGCCGGCGGGGGGCGATATTACGGATATGCTGGCGGGTCTGCGTGAGGAGGTAAGGCGTTCTCCCTTCTGGGAGAAGGTGGGGATCATACTGCTTTACACGGTGCTCGTGCTGGCTGGGCTGGCGCTTCTCGGGCTGATCGGCTGGGGGCTCTACAGGGCGGCGCGCAGGCTCTGGCGCTTCATACGGGATCGGCTGCGGGGCTTCATCGAAGAGTGGCAGGCCAGCCGCGCTGGTTACACCGAGGAGGAGGAGAACCTATTTAGCTGGAAGCAGGTGCGCGACGATCTGCGCCACAGCGCGGGCCGCCTGCTCAGGCGGTTCCGGCCCAGAGTGCGGCTGGAGGATCTTCCCGATGACCGGTCGCGGGTCCGCATGATATTCCGCTGGACGCTGGGTAAGCTGAGACGGCAGGATAAGTATGATCCGGCGCGGACGCCCGCGGAATATCTGCCGCAGCTTCCCGAAGGGGAAGGAGCGCGTTTCGTGGACGCATACAACAGAGCGCGCTTCAGCGTCCATACGGTAACCGGCGAGGACGTCGAAGCGGCCCGGCAGATTTACAACAGGCTGTAATAATGAGGTGACGCGATGAACGACACACTCAGGATCCAGCTTGAAAGCCTGCCCGACAACCCCGGCGTCTATATCATGAAGGACGCGTCGGGCCAGGTCATCTATGTGGGCAAGGCCATATCGCTCAAAAACCGGGTGCGCCAGTATTTCCACGCCTCGCGCGACCAGGGGCCCAAGGTCACCGCGATAGTAGCGCGGATAGAGTCGCTCGAGACGGTACTTACCGGCGGCGAGATGGAGGCCCTGGCGCTTGAATGCAATCTCATCAAGCAGCACCATCCCCGATACAATATACTGCTGCGCGACGACAAGCACTACCCGTATATCCGCATCGACATGACGCAGGACTACCCGCGCATCGAGATCACACGGCGCATGGATCGCGACAGGGCGCGGTACTTCGGTCCGTATTTCGGCGCGCGCGGATTGCGCCAGGTGCTGGACGCGGTAGCGGCGACTTTTCCGACGCGTACCTGCCGCAAGTCGATCGACGCTGCCTCCGCACACGACCGGCCTTGCCTCAATTACCAGATGGGTCGGTGTCCCGCGCCCTGCGCGGGGCTTGTTTCGCCCGCCGAGTACAAAAAGACCGTATCCCAGGTCATCCGATTCCTGGAGGGGCGGGAGGACGAGGTGATCCAGAGCCTCACCCGGCAGATGAACGAGGCGGCCGAGGCGATGGAGTTCGAGCTGGCCGCGCGGCTGCGCGACCGCCGCGCGGCGGCAGAACGCATACTCAGCCAGCACCAGCGAGTCATATCCACAGCGCGGGAGGACTGGAACGTGGCAGGGCTTTACCGCGACGGCGTGCGCGCGACTGTGCAGCTCATGGTCATCCGCGCCGGGCGCATGATCGGCACAGAAAGCTTTCATATGGCGGGTTCGGGCGGCGAATCCGATGCCGATATCGTGACTGCGTTCATGAAGCAGTACTATCCGGAGACGCGTGTGGTACCCGGCACGGTGATCGTGCCCGCGCTGACCGACGATATGCCGGTGCTCGAGCTGTGGCTGTCGTCTCTACGGGGCAGGCGTGTGCGTCTCATCGCCCCGCAGCGGGGCGAAAAGCGCCGTCTGCTGGAAATGGCATGCCGCAACGCCCGGCAAAGCCTCGAGAAGGAGGCGTTCAGGCAGCTGCGGGAAGATCAGCGCACCGGCGGCGCGCTGCGGGAGCTGGCCGCCGAGCTGGACCTGCCAGCTCCGCCCGCCCGGGTCGAGTGCTTCGACAACTCGAACATACAGGGAACCGATCCGGTAGCCTCGATGGTGGTTTTCGAGGACGGAAAACCCGCCCGGCGGGAATACCGGAGGTTTAAAATAAAGACGGTCGCTGGCGCGGACGACTTCGCATCTATGGCCGAGGTCATCGCCCGGCGTTTTACCCGCGGTCTTACCGAGCGTCAGCAGCGCCGGGAACGCGGCGAGAGCGAGGACGGCGGCGGGTTCTCGCGCCTGCCCGACCTGCTCATCGTGGACGGCGGACAGGGGCAGCTGTCGGCGGCGCGCGCTGTGATGCGCGCGCTGGGCGTGGAACACATACCGACGATCGGGCTGGCCAAGCGCGAGGAGGAAATATACCGGGAGGGGGAGGACGAGCCGCTGCGCATAGACCGGCTGTCCCCAGCTTCCCTGTTTATACAGCATGTCCGCGACGAGGCGCACCGCTTCGCGATCACCTACCACCGCAGTCTCAGGGGCCAGCGGACGCTTCGCTCACAGCTTGACGCGGTTCCCGGCATAGGGCCCGCCCGGCGCAGGGCGCTACTGCGGGCGTACCCATCGCTCACTGCGCTTCGGGAGGCCTCGGTGGACGAGCTGGCGGCAGTGAGGGGAATGAACAGACCGACGGCCGAGGCTGTGAAGCGGTTCTTTGAGCAGAAGGGGGAAGGGTAGGGATCGCTGAGACATGAACGTTTGGATTGACGATAAATGTCAGGAGGATATGAATTTGAATAACTGTATCTTCTGTAGGATAGCGCACGGTCTGGCTCATTCATTGGAAAGTATACGAAGACAAATATACTTATGCTTTTCTGGACATAAACCCGGTAAATGAATACCACACACTTGTCATCACGAAAAATCATTATGAGAACATTTTTGACATAACAAGCGATGAACTATCGCATCTTTTTCAAACAATAAAGAGGGTTACTGATCTTTATCATGATAA
>JAAYXU010000049.1 GCA_012515725.1 Clostridiales bacterium
AACACGATGAAGTCTCTGAAAGGCCCGCGTCTGCGGAACCCGAACTGGCTGGCCTGCCAGTTTTCGCCACGGTTGTCCGGCTCATACTCTATGTCGTAGCGGGCCATCTCCGGATAGACCCGGAACAGATTGCTGCATATCCGGTCGCACATGCACTGGATTATCTCGTGAGTGGGCGCGAAACAGCCATGCATATCCATTTCGTCGCAGGCCATCAGGATATGGGGCTGGATTTTATAGTATATCTCCGGATACATGGGCGCAGTCGCGCCGCGCATCATTTCCGGGCTTAAGCACGGATGACTCCCCATCGCCGGCTCCATGTTGTAACTCAAAGAATTCCCTCCTTCCATACGATCGTGAAACCGTTCCGATCCATTATATGAATCCGGCGGTTTTTGTGTTTTACCTCTAATACACCCGTATGAGAAAGGGGATCATACCATATGCTGTCCCGAGGGACGTAAATGAAAAAGGGAGAAGCCGCAGCCTCTCCCCTACGCCAGTCCGGATCATCCGATCCGTTTGGGATACGTCTTTATCTCACGCGCGGTCTTCCACTGCTCGAGCGCGTCGTTCCACAGCTTTGCCTTGTTCTCGTTTATAACTTCCTCACGAAGCTGCTCACGTACATCCTCGAACGGAACCGCGCCGCCCTCCAGAGAATCGGCGTAGCGCAGTATATGGTATCCGTGATCAGTCGCGATGAGACCGGAGATATCGCCCTGCTTTCCAAGCTCCATCGCGCCCTGCGTAAACTCCGGCACGTAACTTGTCACATTGGCGCTCACCGGATAGCCGTCCGGGTGCGCCTCCATACCCGGGTCCTCGTTGTACTCCTCGATCATATCGTCGAAGTCCGCGCCTCCCTCAAGCTTTGAGAGCGCCTCCTCGGCTTTATCTTTTATGCCTTCCAGCGCTTCCTCGCGCTTGGCGTCCGCTCCCTCGTCGTCCCCCTGACTGCGCAGCGCGCCTATCTCGCTACGCGCATCAGCGGGAAGCATGATGAGTATCTGCTGAATAAGGCGAATCCCGCCTTTGGGCACATAGTACGCAGATTTTCCGCCGAGCACCGCCTCGACATACGCGTCCGCGTCCACCTCGTAGCTGGTTCGGTCGGCGGTAATGTTCTCGTTGTATCTGGCATCCAGCGCGGATTCCTCGGCGGTCGCGTCCTTTGTAACCTCCTCGTAAAGCGCGGAGATCGCCTTCGAGTTCTCCAGCGTCGAGCGGATGTACTCGTCGGTATAGCCGCTCTCCTCAATGTAGGTGTTAAGCTCAGCGTCAATGAGCGCGGACTTCTGCTCGTCGGACAGGCCTTCCTCAAAAGTCATGCTCTGTTCGATGCTTTCGCGAAGCGACTCCAGTATGCTGGCCAGTTCTTCCTCTATCTCGGCCTTCTGTTCGTCGGAGAGATCGAAGTAACCCCTTTTACGGGCTTCCTGCTCCATGACCTCATCCTCGACCATGCTGTCCAGCAGGTATTCCTTGAGATATCTTACCGTCTCGGCCACGGAGGAGTCCCGCTCGTTCTGATCGGTAATACCGTATTGCAGCCGCATCTGGTTCCATGCCGACAGGAACTCGCCCTTTGTTATCGCTTTGCCGTCGACCTGCGCGACCACGACATTGGCGTCCCGTTCCTCGTTAATCTGTATGAGAGAGCATCCTCCCGCGATCATCACAGCGCTCATTAGCAACGCGATGACCGCCAGTTTCCTTTTCAATCGTATCATCCCTTCCCGTTTGTTTGGAAATCCACCGCAATTATACGGGATACCGGCCGCGAATGCAAAATGTTTTTGCATATATTACACGGCGGGCTCGCTCCCGGGTCTTTTTACGCAATCCGCCATCGCGGTAAGCAGCGCCCCCACCGCGGCCATAGGATCGGCCTCGTCGCGCGTAAGGCGCAGCCGCACCGAGGGGCGATCGCCCGCGGATAGCACCGCTCGTCCATTCCATCGGGACAGTGTCGCGATGAGCGCCGCGGGCTCGATACCCGCGCCGTCGGTCAGTCGCAGCCGCCACTCGGCTCCCGTCTGCCGCACCTGATCCACGCCCGCGCGGGCCGCCCTGTGCCGAAGCAGCGCCACATCCATGAGCCGCATCACGCATTCGGGGGGCTCTCCGAACCGGTCGATCATCTCGTCGACGATATCTCCGCGCGCCTCTTCGCTGTCCACCGCGGCCATTCGGCGGTATATTTCCAGCCGGTCGCCCGAGCTGGGGATATAGTCCTCCGGAATATAGGCGTCCACACGCACGTCGAGCGTCGGATCGATCTCCCGCGGGGCCTCGTATCCGCGCAGAGAGCGCACCGTTTCCTCTATGAGCTTGCAGTAAAGCCCATACCCCACCGCCGCCATGTGCCCATGCTGCTGCGCTCCCAGCAGATTTCCCGCGCCGCGTATCTCCATGTCTCTGAGCGCTATGCGAAAACCGCTGCCAAACTCGGTAAACTCACGGATCGTGGAGAGACGCTTCTCGGCGACCTCGGATATGACCTTATCGCGCCGCCAGGTAAGATACGCGTATGCCAGCCGGTTGGAGCGGCCCACCCGCCCGCGGAGCTGGTAGAGTTGGCTCAGTCCAAAGTGATCCGCGTCGTATACGATGAGCGTATTGACCCGCGGTATGTCGAGACCGTTCTCTATGATCGTCGTACACAGCAGGAGGTCTGTTTCCCCCTCCAGAAAGCCCATCATCACCTTCTCGAGCTGGTGCTCGCGCATCTGGCCATGCCCCACCGCGATACGTGCCTCGGGAACAAGCTGCGACAGCTGCGCGGCCATCGCCTCGATCGTCTCCACCCGATTGTACACGAAGTAGACCTGGCCACCCCGGCCCAGCTCGCGCAGTATCGCGTCGCGGATGAGCGACTCGTCGTACTCGATGACGATAGTCTGCACCGGATGGCGCTCCTCGGGCGGCGTATCGATGACCGATATGTCACGGATGCCCACCATCGACATGTGGAGCGTCCTGGGAATGGGCGTCGCGGTAAGCGTGAGCACGTCGATGGATTCCTTGAGCGTCTTTATACGCTCCTTATGGGCGACCCCGAAGCGCTGCTCCTCGTCGACCACCAGTAGGCCCAGATCCTTGAAGCGCACGTCCTCCGAGAGAAGACGGTGGGTTCCAACCGCCACGTCCACCGCGCCCGAGCGCAGGCGCTCGAGCTGCTGCGCGACTTCGGCGGGCGACTGAAATCGAGTCAGCAGCGCCGCCTCCACGCCGAAATGCTCGAACCGCTTAGTCAACGTGCCGTAGTGCTGGCTCGCGAGTATCGTCGTTGGCGCCATCAGCGCGGCCTGCTTTCCGTCCATTACGGCCTTGAATATCGCGCGAAGCGCGACCTCGGTCTTGCCATAACCCACATCGCCGCACAGCAATCGGTCCATGGTCCGGGGGCTTTCCATATCGGCCTTAATCTCCTCGATCGCCGAGAGCTGATCGGGCGTTTCCTCCCAGGGAAACTCCTCCTCGAACTGACGCTGCCACTCGGTATCCGGGCCGAACGCGTGACCGGAAGACATCTGCCGCCGGGCGTACAGGCGCATGAGATCCTCGGCGATATCAGCGATACTGCGGCGCACCCGGGCCTTCGCGCTGGCCCATTCCCGGCCTCCCAGCCGCGAGAGGCGCGGCTGGCTGTCCTCCTTGCCGATGTATTTCTGAACCCGGTCCATCTGCTCGGTGGGCACATAGAGCACGTCGTCGTCCCGGTAATATATCTTCAGATAGTCGCGGGTCGCGCCGTCGGCGGTCAGTTTGACGACATCCTCGAATCGGCCCACTCCGTGGGCTTCGTGTACCACCATATCGCCCGGCGACAGATCGCTCAAAAAGTCCGCGCTACTGCGCCGTCGCCGGGGCCGCGTCTGACGTCTGGCTGCGCCGAAGAGCTCGCGCTCGCCCACTATGCACAGGCTGAGCTCTGCGCTCTCAAAGCCCTGCCCGAAGGCCGCGGGCACGACCGCCACGTCGCCCGGCTCAAGCGCCCGGTCATACTCGAGCCTTATCGCGGAGATGCCGTAATCGGTCAGGGTTTCCATCATACGGATCGCGCGGCGCTCTCCTCCCGCCATGAGCGCTACGCGCAGCCCTTCCTTTCGCCAGCGCGCGACGTCTGCGCGCAGCAGCTCAAACTGTCCGCGGTATACGCTGACCGCCCGGCCGGGGAACCGCAGCACCGAGCGCGGCGTGATGTCGGCTTCGCGCCGGACCTGCTGCAGCGCGATGAGCGTCTTTTTCTCCCAGCCATGGAGCAGATCCGGAAACAATGCAGGAAGCTGCGCCTGGAACGCGAGCGCGCGCCCGTTTTCTCTTTGCTGCGCGTATACCGCGCCAAACTCGCTCATCAGGCTCTCGTACCGCTCAATGCAGCGGCTTGTTTCATCGGCCACGATAACCGGATTGGCCAGATAGTCCGCAAGCGAGCAGGTCTCCTTATAGAAGCAGGGCAGCAGATCCTCGGTCCCCTCGGCGCGCTTCCCGGTCGCGAGATTCTCGATTATCTGCCCGACCCAATGCCGAAGCCTTTGGGCCGGGTCCTCCGCTCGCGCTACGCCAAACCCGGATACGTGCTGCTCCCCGGACGGACGCTGCAAATGCCGCAGCGTCTCCGCAAGCTCCCGCCGTAGCCTGGCGACCCCCCGCTCCAGCGAAGACGCGTCGAGCGGCGACTCTGTGGCGGGCCACAGCGTGATTTGGGACACCGGATCCGATGAGCGCTGCGTATCGGCGTCGAAACGACGAATACTGTCGATCTCGTCCCCGAAGAACTCGACGCGCACCGCGTCCTCGTCGGTCACCGGGTACACGTCGACGATACCTCCGCGCACCGCGAACTGGCCCGGGCCCTCGACGCGATCCTCCCGGACGTAGCCCGACCAGGAAAGCCGACTGACGAGCCCCTCCAGCGACTCCTGCTGCCCGACCTCGAGCGTCACGCATGACGCGCGGAATACATCCGCTGGCGGCAGCGGCGGCAGTAGCGCATCGACCGAAGCGACCGTTACCGCGGCTTCGCCCATCATCGCCGCGCCCAGCGTGGCGATGCGCCGCCCGACGAGATCGCGGCTGGCGGCCGACGCCTGACTGAGCGTCAGCGGCCGGGACGCGAACACGCGGACCGGCAGCCCGCTGATGAGCGCCGTATCCTCCGCCAGACGCGCGGCCTGCACGTCGCCCGACACGACGACCAGCACCGGGCGGCCCAGATGCGCGTGCAGCGCCCACAGGAAAAGCCCCTTAAGCCCGTCGGGCATTTCCAGCACCGCCACGGGCAGCCTTCCCGCCGCCAGATCCCGCTCCAGCCTCTGCCATGCTCCGCTCACGCGCAGCGGCGTAAGCAGCGCCCTGTCAAACATCGCCATCCTCCTAACTAAAAACGCCGAACGGCCGGGAAGGCAAAGCCCCCCGGCTCACGGACTCCATTGTACCAGTTTTACCGGTTTCGGACAAGGGGAAACATGCGCTCAGAGGGAATCAAAACATGCGCTCAGAGGAAATAGTGCTGTTGCTGTTAAATAACATCCGGTCCCCGCAGTATGCTATAATAGCAGAAGGGAAAAACCGAGGAGGAACCTATACGCATGGCGGCAACCAACCACCCAGATATTAGCGGCGCGCAGTCCGAACCCATCCGCATCGACGGACTGGGCGAGATCTGTCCTGTTCCACTCCTCAGGCTGAAGCGGTATCGCTCGGCGATACGCGCAGGCAGAACCGCTATACTCACCACCGACCATAGCTGCACCGTCGTATCGGTGGAGGAGTATTGCGCCGCTAACGGCATGCGCTGCGCGGTCGAGGAAGCGATTCCCGGCGTCTGGGAAATAACGGTCCGCGCCATCGGCGTAAACGCGGAAGCGGAAAAGGAGGACTGATCCATAAAAAAATCGCGGCCATCCACACCAGCTTCGTGTCAATCGGGGACCTGAAATCTAACTTGGCGCTCATCATTCCCGCTGCATCCGTTGGGTCCGCTCGGCGATGATGAGCGGCTCGATAATCGGGTCCATGTCCCCCTGCATGAACGCGTCCAGCTTGTACAGCGTCACGCCGATCCGGTGGTCGGTGACGCGCCCCTGCGGAAAATTATATGTGCGGATGCGTTCGGAGCGGTCGCCGCTTCCCACCTGATTGCGGCGTACCGCGGCGTACTCCGCATCCATTTCCGACTGACGCTTGTCATAGAGCCGGGAGCGCAGCACGCGCAGAGCCTTGGCCTTGTTTTTTGTCTGCGACTTCTCGTCCTGACAGGTAACAACCAGCCCGGTGGGCAGATGCGTGATGCGGATGGCTGAATCGGTTTTGTTGACATGCTGGCCGCCCGCGCCGCTCGAGCGGTATGTGTCGATCCGCAGGTCGGCGGGGTTTATTTCGAGCTCCACTTCTTCAGCCTCCGGAAGCACCGCAACCGTCGCGGCCGACGTGTGGATGCGGCCGCCCGACTCGGTCTCGGGAACCCTCTGCACGCGGTGCGCGCCGCTTTCGTACTTGAGCAGGCGGAACGCCCCCCGCCCGCTGATGACCAGCGTCGCCTCCTTGCAGCCGCCAATCTCGGTTTCGTTAAGGTCGGTGAGCTCTGCCCGCAGTCCCTTTCGCTCTGCGTAGCGCATATACATGCGCATGAGGTCCGCCGCGAAGAGCGCAGCCTCCTCTCCCCCGGTCCCGGCCCGGATCTCCATTACGACATTCCTGTCGTCGTTCGGATCGCGCGGCAGGAGCATCTCCCGTATTTCCTCCGTAAGACGCGCGAGCCGCTCCTCTGCGCGGGGCTTTTCGTCCCGCGCCAGTTCCTCCAGCTCATGGTCGCCCGAGGCAAGCGCCTCCTCCAGATCGCTGCAGTCGCGCAGGGCCGCGTCGTATTCATCAGCCTTCGCCGCCACAGGCGCGAGTTCCGACTGCTCCTTTAGCGCGGCGCGCCAGCGGGCTGGATCGGCCATCGCATCGGGCTGTGCCAGAAAAGCGTTCAACTCGTCCAGTTTTCCTCGAATCTCCTCGAGTTTCCTTTCGATCATATACGTTATCCTTCCTTAAGCGCCCGGCGCGCCGCCACGACGCGCAGGGTCCCGGCCAGATCCTTTTGTCGCTCCATACCAATGCTTCCGGGCGCGAGCAGCGCGCAGACCGCATCCGCCTGCCCCTCTCCGACCTCCAGCACGATCCATCCGCCGGGCGCGAGGCTGTCCCGGAACCGAGCCGCCAGCGCGCGGTAAGCGCTCAATCCGTCGGGACCGCCGTCCAGCGCTATACGCGGCTCGTAATCGCGCACGACCGGCGCGAGCACGTCGATCTCCCCGCTGGGGATATAGGGCGGGTTTGATACGATCAGGCCGTAGGGCGCTCCGGGCAGCGGTCTGCTCATATCGGCTCTGAGGAGCCGGACGGGAATCCCCAGCCGCGCCGCGTTCTCGGCAGCCAGCTCCAGCGCCTCGCCGCTCATGTCGCACAGCGTCACATCCGCATCGGGGCGGTGGGCGGCAAAAGCCAGCCCGACGCAGCCGGTACCGCAGCCTATGTCGATGACTCCGAGCGGCCTTCTGCCAACCGTGAGTTCCAGCGCTTTGCGCACAAGGCCTTCGGTTTCAGGCCGGGGTATGAGCGCCCGCCGGTCGGTGCGCAGGCGCAGTCCGTCGAATTCCCACCAGCCCAGCACATGCTGCAACGGCTCGCCCCGCGCGCACCGCGCTACCATGTCCTTAAGAAGAGCGTACTGTCCGGGCGGCATCGGTTCGCGCATCCGGGCGGCATAGCCCGTAAGGTCTGTGTCCAGAGCGGCCATTACGAGCCAGCGCGCGCAGGCATCCGTGTCGTCGCCCATCGCCGGGCGCAGCAACCGCCGCGCTGTGGCGGCGGCCTCATGTACAGTCATGGCGCGGGATTCTCCCTCGCGGCGTCGGCCTGCGCGCCGGTTTCTCCCGGCTCGCCCGGCTCAATTTCGTCAGGCAGACGGTATCCCTCGGGAAGACACTGGGTTCGCTCCTCATGAGGCAGGCATGCCGCGAACGCCGCGATAGCCGTCTCGACCATACCGTCGTCGGGCTGCCGGGTGGTCATGCGCTGCAGCAGCATACCGGGCGCGCGGATGATGGCCGTCAGCCTGTTCTCGAACCGCGCCAGGCCCATCAGCATCTCATAGGACAGGGCGGCTACCACCGGTAGCAGTGCCAGCCGGATGATGAGCCTTCCGTACCACGGGCCGCTCCACCCGGTCAGCGAGAACACGAGTATGCTGACTACCATGACCAGCAGCAGAAAACTCGTGCCGCAGCGCGGGTGCGCGGTGGAGCAGGTCTGCACGTTTTCGACTGTCAGAGTAAGTCCCTTTTCGTAGCAGTTGACGGTCTTGTGCTCAGCGCCGTGGTACGCGAAAAACCGCCGGATGTCTGGCATCAGCGATATCGCGGACAGGTATCCCGCGAATATCGCAAGGCGTATGCCGCCCTCCAGAAGGTTTATTGCGAACGTGCTGCCTATACGGGCCGACAGCCACGATGTTATGAGGGACGGCAGTACGAAGAAGAGCCCGATAGCCAGCGCAAGCCCGACCACCATCGTAAATCCCGTTACGATATCGTTTATGTCCCGCTTCAGTTTTCCCGAAAGCCAGCGCTCGAAACGGGACGGCTCCCCGGTCTCCATACCGATCAATTCGACGGAAGCGGTCAGCGACTCAATGCCCAGGCGCATCATCGATACGAAATTCATAACGCCCCGCCACAGCGGCGCTTTTGACATCGCGAAGCGACTGCCGTCAATACGCCGCAGCGCAATGGCTCCGTCGGCGCGTCGCACCGCGATCGCGATCCGGGGCCCTCCCCGCATCATGACACCTTCCATGACGGCCTGCCCGCCGATCACGCTTTTCCGGCTCATCGACTAGCCCTCCCTCACCAATAAAGAAAGGCAGAACAGGACCGTCCCGTTCTGCCTCTCCTATGCCTCATTAAATGCCATAGCGCTTCTTGAAACGATCCACGCGGCCGCCGGAGTCCACCAGCTTCTGCTTGCCGGTAAAGAACGGATGGCACTTGGAGCAGATTTCCACGTTGATTTCCTTCTCCACGGAACCGGTCTCAAATACTTCGCCGCAGGCGCATTTTACGACGCATTTCTGGTATTGGGGATGTATGTTTTCCTTCATAGTTCTCACCTACCTTGCAGGGCGTGTACATCCGGCCCCAGCAGACGGACGCAAAGG
>JAAYXU010000050.1 GCA_012515725.1 Clostridiales bacterium
GGGCGCGGGCAGCCCGCGCAGTATGTCGTCTGCTATCGGACCAAACGCGCGGCGGATGCCCGCCTCCTGTGTCCGCGCTAAGTACTGCGCACACTCGGGCGGGCCGCCCTGAAAGAATCGCTCGTAGAGCCGCATGACGAGCAGGCTTGCCGCGCCGACCTTGTCGCCGTGCAAAGACGGCGGTCGTCCCCGCAGCGCGTCGCGCATCTCGAGAAAATGAGCGATATGGTGCTCGCTGCCCGACGCCGGACGGGAGTTTCCCTGCATCTGCATTCCAAGCCCCGACAGTACCAGAGCCTCAAAAACAGCCCGGGCGGCGGCGACATCTCCGGGCTTCATATCGACCGAGAGCGCCAAACAATCGGAAAGAGCATTCTCGACGATACCGGTGATGAACGGACAATAGGACTCGCCCGTCATGGTCTGCGCCAGCAGCCAGTCAAGACGCGCCGTGTGCTTGCCGATGATGTCTCCAAGCCCCGCGGCCAGCATCGCCGGGGGCGCCGCCGCCAGTACCGCCGGATCGGCGGCGATGATCTCAGGATGGATACCCGGATAGGTTATCTTGACTCCGCCCCGCATCACCGGCGTCACGTCCGAGGCGTATCCGTCCACCGATGCGGCGGTCGCCAGCACCAGATAGGGTATCCCCATCCGTGTGGCGCAGAATCGGCCCAGATCGTTGATACTGCCGCTCCCTACCGCGACGAGCAGACCGGGCTGCGGTTCGGCGGCAAGCATCACCGACCCTACGGCGCGCTCGTCGGCGTGTATATTTTCTCCGGGGAGCACGTGGCAGACCGTTTCAAGTCCGGCGCGCATGAGCGCGTCCGCCGCCTCCCGGCCCGCGGCCTTCCATGTGTTTGCGTCGGCTATGAGCAGTATCCTTCCCGCGAAGGGAAGCGCTCTTATATGTTCGGGCAGACGCGTGGCGGCGCCCGGTCCGATGTCAACGCGGCGGGTGCGGATACGGTGTACGCGGCCGCATTCGCAGCGTATTTCTCTTTCCAGCAGGTCGTCTATACGGTAACCTTTGGCGGGCATCGCAAAGCTCCTTTTGTGCGCGACATAGCCCCGGCGGTCTCCGGGGCGCCGCTCTCTTTCGACATTATACCACAGGATTCGACAGTTGCGTATCAACAAAAAAAGCGGCCCGCCCTGAACCTCTCTTCTCTACCGCCAGCAACCCTCCGCGTCAAAGCGCGGCTCCAGCGCCGATATGATATCGACAAAGCGGCGCGCCTCATGCAGCGCAAAGGGCGCGCGGCCGGCCGCGTAATGGTTGTGGAACGTTTCCCCGTTCGCGGTTCCGGTGAGTATAAAGAGCCGCTTATGGGCCGGATTGGTCCTTATTTGCCCCACCTTTACGATGCCATTTCTGGGAATCACGCACCGCTTTTCCATGAGAGTCTCCCCGGTAGCGCCGTCGGTAACGCGGCATGTGACCGCGACCTCGCAAAGCGTGTCATTTACCGCCCATACGTCGTGGCCCCAGTTGCGGTATTCGTCCATCATGAGCTGCACAGGGCGCTGACTGCGCGATATGATATGATAGGCGAGCTTCGCGTGAAAATA
>JAAYXU010000051.1 GCA_012515725.1 Clostridiales bacterium
AGCCTGCAGCCAACCGGGAACGCCGCGTCACGCGGCAGGTAATCCTCCCAGCGAACCTGACGGACGCCCTCGAAAAGCTGGTCGAAATCGCTCGCATCGAACGCGCCCACGCAAAGGCGTACCCTGCCCGCGGTACGCAGCCAGAGATTGGCGCGGACGCCCGCCTCCGGTCCGCCCGCAAACGTCACGCGCGACGTCTGAACGTCGGTCGTTTCGTACCCCAGCGCCCGTATCTCCCGGGCCAGCACGCCCTCCAGCCCGTATCCGGCTGTGGCGATCCATGTCAACTTCCCGCTCATCGCACAGAGTATACCAGAAACCGGGGAGGGGGACAACAGATGCGGATGGTACGGCTCTATGCACCCTGTTCCCGATATGATACAATAGGGACTGTAAAAAGCCGGGAATCAACGCAAATCCGCCGCTTTAATACCGAATAAGGAAGGGATGCGCGATGCTGTCATTCACGCGGGAAATCGAGGTGCGCTACGACACCGACGTTCTGGTCGCGGGAGGCGGGCCTGCCGGTGTGGCGGCTGCGATCGCCGCTGCGCGCCAGGGCGCCCGGGTGCTGCTCATCGAGGAGCAGGCATGCCTGGGCGGTCAGGGGACCGCCGGTCTGGTACCGGCGTTCATGCAGTTTACCGACGGCGTCAATTTTCTGGCCGACGGCGTGGGGCGCATGGCGCTCGAGCGGATGTGGGCGATCGGCGGAAAGGTGGACGGCAACCCGTACAGCATCCGGGTGGAGGCGCTCAAGCGCGCCTACGACGAGCTAATGGAGGAGGCGGGCGTTCCTTTTCTGCTGACGACCCGTATCATCGCGGTGGAGGCTGCCGACAGGCAAATAAGCCATTTGATTTGCGCCGGCAAATCGGGCCTTTTTGCCGCAGCGGCCCGCGTGTTCATCGACGCGACCGGCGACGCGGACCTGTGCGCCTGGGCCGGAGCGCCCTTTGAAAAGGGCGACGAGCAGGGGCGCATGATGGCGGGCACGCTGTGCTCTCTGTGGGCCGACATCGACTGGGACAGCGTGAAGCGGCCCGACGCGAGGGAGCTTGAGCGCGCGATCGCCGACGGCGTGTTCACCGATCCCGACCGCCATCTGCCCGGCATGTGGCGGGTCGGCGCGCAACTGGGCGGCGGAAACATCGGGCACACATACGGCGTGGACGGGACCGACGAGCGCTCGCTGACCCAGGCGCTGGTACGGGGGCGGCGGCAGATGGCCGAGTACGGGCGCTACTACCGAGAGTACCTGGCGGGCGGATTCCGCAGCGCGGAGCTGGTCGTGACCGGCGCGATGCTGGGCATCCGGGAGACCCGCAGGATACTGGGAGATTATGTGCTGACGCTCGATGATTTTAAGAAGCGCGCCGGCTTCGGCGACGAGATCGGCCGGTATGCGTACCCGGTCGACATCCATGCCTCGGACAGCTCGGAGGAGAGCTTCCGCAGGTTCCACGCCGAGCATACGACCCTGCGGTACCGGAAGGGGGAGAGCTACGGCATCCCGTACCGCGCGCTGTGTCCGCGGGGGCTCCGCAATGTGCTGGCAGCCGGCCGCTCGATCAGTACCGACCGGTACATGCAGTCCTCTGTCCGTGTCATGCCGGGCTGCTATATCACCGGCCAGGCGGCCGGAGTGGCGGCAGCGCTGGCCCTAGATGCGGGCGGGGATATCCGGGGGATATCGATTCCCATGCTGCAGCAGCGGCTCGTGGACATGGGCGCGTTTCTGCCAGGCTACGCCCGGGCATGACCGCGCAGGACGCGCGGCAGGCTCCGCCCCGCATAAAAAAAGCCGCGCCGGGCAAATAACCCGGAGCGGCCATTAGGGGGCTTATAGTTACTTGAGGCCGGCGGCGACGAGCACGCAGCTGCGATGCTGCGCGAGGTATCCGTCCGATGCCGCGCCGTGGCTTTTGCTATTGTGCAGATACAGGTCGAAATGGCCCGTTACTCCGTTTGTGATCGTGTCGAACGAGTGCGGCATTCCCGAGAGCGAAGCCGCGAAGTTGATGCCGTCGTGGAATATGACAACGGCCCGCGGATTCCATGTCCACGATGGGAAGAGCTTCTTCATAACAGCAGTGTCCGACGACGTAAGCGGCTCCACGTCGCAGTGGTTGATGCCTCCCAGCATCTTGACCGTAAAGGCGAGACCCGTCGCCACGTCGGTAATGAGCATCACGTCGTTGCGGTTCAGCAGGTACTGCCCGTCCAGGAACCAGTCGACGAGCTTTCCCTTGCGGGCGGGCGCGCTGCTCTCGCCGGGCGTGACGGCCCAGTTGCGGGGCGCGTATCCGTTGATGGCGATCTTCTGCCCTTCATTGAGCCACTCATCGGGCTCCAGATAGTTGTACTTCACGATCTGGGACTGGCTGACGCCGAACTTTGCGGCGACGCCGCTGACGGTGTCGCCCGCGCGTACTATGTATGTGACCGAGGGCCAGCTAGCCGTACTGGGGGCCGACGTGGTCGTCGCGGCCTTGGCGGCCGCCGGTATGGTCAGCGTCTGGCCCGGATAAATGAGCGAGCCGCTCAACCCGTTGGCGCTCTGCAGCGCGGACACCGTCATGCCGTAGCGGCGCGCGATCAGCCAGAGCGAATCGTTCTTCTGCACGGTATACCGCGTAGAGTAGGAAAGCGACAAAGTCTGGCCGGGGTAAATCATGTCGGACGTAAGGTTATTGATACTTTTTAGCTCAGCAACCGTAAGGCCGTTTGCAGTAGCGATTTTCCAAAGGCTGTCGCCCGACCGGACGGTGTAGCTGCTAGACGCCGCCTGTGCTGTGGCCGTCGCCAGCGTGATGGTCAGCACCAGCACCGCGATCATCGTGGTCGCGGGCGGACCGCTGCGCTGCCGCTGTACGGGCCTCGTACGCGAAAAGCGCTGTCCGACGCGCCCGTATCTGCCCCTGCAGGGGAGAGTCCGGTTGGTATCCCTCATTGGCATGCACCTCCGATGTGTAGATATGGTTTGCGAATGTGTCACAAAGCTCAATACAAATGTAACATATACGTAATAATAATTCATCCCTCAATTTTTGGTATTAAACAAGAGGACAGTTCGCGCGCGTTATTGTATAATGCATATGGTCCATAATAGAGTATCACGCGCTGGAGGGATGCGTTTGTATCGGACAGTTCGCGCTGCGGCCATCGATATCGGTTCCAACTCAGTTCGTCTGCTGGTAGCCGACGCGCGGCCGGGCGGCGCGCTCAAGATTATTGTCAAAGAGATCGAAACGACCCGGATCGGCGAGGGGATGGGCTGCAGCGGATGCCTGTCGCAGGAAGCGATTTCGCGCACCATAGGCGCGGTCACGCGTTTTTGCAGCGATGCGCAGGAGCAGGGCGCGGAGCGGATATACGCGTTTGCGACCGCTGCGGTGCGGGACGCCGCAAACGGCGGCGCGTTCATAGCCGAAATGGGACGGCAGACCGGGCTCGCGCCGCACGTACTCTCTGAGGAAGAGGAGGCGCTGGCCGGTTTTGCAGGCGCGGACGTCGGAGACCCCTGCGGCGTCATCGATATCGGAGGGGGCAGCACCGAGCTGGCGGTGGGCGAGGGGCGGGTTCCCCGCGCCAGCGTCAGCATGAGGATGGGAGCCGTATATTTGTCCGAGCGCTATCCGCTGGGCGATGTCGCTGACCCGCTTGGGCTGGAGGCGATGACCCAGACTGCCCAGAGTATACTGCGCAGCGATGCCGGACCCATCCGGGAGGCGCTGGGCGGCGCGCCCGTACAGTGGGTCGGTTTGGGCGGCACGATCACGTCGCTGGCCGCGATGGATCTGCGTATGGCGCACTACGACCGGGAACGCATTCAGGGGCACGCGCTGAGCCGGGAAACAGTCGGACGCTGGCGCGACCGTCTGGCGCGGACGAGGGCCGCGGAGCGCGCCGCGATACCGGGACTGGCTCCCGAACGGGCCGACATCATTTTAGCCGGAGTCGTCATACTGGACGCTTTTTTCGCGCATTTCGGGATCGGCGCGCTGCGCGTCAGCGACCGGGACAATCTGGAGGGCTATCTGCTCATGCGCGTCGAGCAGGAGTTTGGGGCAAAACCATAAGCCTTCATACGGATAATAAAGGGGCGACGTAGTCGCCCCTGTTTGTTATCCGTGCAGTCAACCCGTTTATGATTCCCTGTGCTGCGGATAGGTGTATATCCTGTTGCGGTAGTTGCGCATGACGACCTCATCCTCGTCCATCGACACGACATACTCGGGATTTATGGGGATCTTGCCACCGCCGCCCGGCGCGTCGATCACGTAGCGGGGGATCGCGTAGCCCGATATGTTGCCTATGAGGCTGCGCATGATCTCAACGCCGGTCTCTACGCGGGTCCGGAAATGCCCGATGCCCTGGCTCATATCGCACTGGTAGAGATAATAGGGACGCACCCGCGACTTAACGAGCCCCAGCAGCAGTTCCTTCATCACGGCTGCGTCGTCGTTAACGCCCCGAAGAAGCACGCTCTGGTTACCAAGCGGTATACCGGCGTTCACGAGCGCTTCGCAGGCCTGCCTAGACGCGGGCGTCAGCTCCCGGGGATGGTTAAAGTGGGTATTGATCCATATAGGATGGTATTTGCGGAGCATACGGGTCAGATCGGGCGTTACGCGCATGGGCATGACGACCGGTACCCGCGTACCGATACGGATTATCTCCACGTGGTCGATTCTGCGAAGCTCCGAAATAATGCGCTCCAGCATCCCGTCGCTAAGCGTCAGCGGGTCGCCGCCTGAAAGCAGCACATCGCGCACAGCGGGGGTTTGCCGGATGTAGCGGATGCCCGCCTGAAGCGCGGTCTCGGTGATGACGTGATCCTCCTCGCCGACCATGCGGCGGCGCGTGCAGTGGCGGCAGTACATCGCGCACTGGCGCGTGATGAGGAAAAGCACCCTGTCGGGATAGCGGTGCACGATGCCCGGAGCCGGGCTGTCGCCCTCCTCGTTAAGCGGATCGGCCAGGTCACAGGGCAATACCCGTGTCTCGGCGACGGTAGGAACCGCCTGCATCCGTATAGGGCAGTGCGGGTTGGCCGGGTCCATGAGTGACGCGTAGTAGGGCGTGACCGCCATGCGGAACGTGTTCAGACAGAAAGATATGTCCTGTTTGTCCTGCTCGCTGAGGTATATGGCTTTGGCGAGCTGGTCCACCCGCGTGATACGGTTGCGGAACTGCCATTTCCAGTCGTTCCAGCGGGCGTCATGAAGGGTGGGGGCGCTGCTTCTCACTCACCGCACCTCCCCGCTACAGGCGTCCGGGCAGCCCGGCCCGGCGGAGTGCGGCCGCAAGCACGGCCCCAATGAGCGAGGGGTAATCCATGCCGCACCGCTCGGCGATCATCGGGAAATCGCTGTATCCGGGCGCGAGGCCGGGCAGCGGGTTGATCTCAATGAAATAGAGCTTTCCCTCGGCAGAGAGGCGGAAATCCACGCGCGAGAAGTCGCGGCAATTAAGCGCGTCGTATATCCTGCGGGCGGTGGTCATGATGTCGGTGCGCTCGCCGTCGCTGAGCGCGGCGGGGCATTCGTAGCGCACAAGCTCCTTCCAGTTCTGTTTGACCGGGTAGCTGTATACGTTATGCTTGCAGGGCTTGAGCCACACGACTTCCATGGGCTCAAACACCCGTGTGTCAGGGCCGTTTCCCAGCACGGCCACGGTGAATTCGCGGCCGGAGATATACTCCTCGACCAGCATATCCTGACGGTACAGGCGGATATTGCGCGCAACCAGCTCGCGCAGCTCCCGCCGGTCGGCGACAACAGCGCAGTCGGCTATACCCTTGCTGGAGCCCTCGGCGTTGGGCTTGACGATGGCGGGGAATACGAACCGTCCGGTAATATCGGGATCAT
>JAAYXU010000052.1 GCA_012515725.1 Clostridiales bacterium
GTCTATGGAGTCTATCCGACGCAGTACCGCCGTCTGGGCGGCGCGCTCCCGGGGAGCGCGCCGCACGACGACGAGTCCTTATAACCTGCCTGTCAGGGACGCAGCGCTACCTTGACCGCGCCGGGTTCGCCGCATGTCCGGAACGCCTTTTCGAAGTCCTTCAGATCAAACACATGGGTCAGCACCCCGCGCGATTCCAGTGTGCCGTCGGCGAATCCCTCGATCACCCGCCCGTAGCAGCCCGGGCTCAGCGAGGATCCGCGGATTTCCAGCTCCTTGCCGTCGCCGATGATCGACCAGTCCACGGTTGCCGGCTCGTTGAATACCGAGAACTCCACGAAACGGCCCATCTTGCGGATGAGCTCCAGCCCCTGTCCCACCGAGGACGGGTGGCCTGTAGCCTCGATGTACACGTCGCAGCCGTAGCCGTCAGTCAGCTCGCGAACGGCGACCGCTACATCATCGGTTTTCGGATTGAGGGCGAGGTCGGCTCCCAGCGCGCGCGCCTTCTCGAGTCTACTGGCTATCAGGTCCAGCACGATGAGACTGCGGGGCTTCAGGCGGCGTATCGCGGCTGTCATGCCGAGACCCAGCGGCCCCGCGCCCGAGAGCACCACCACGTCTTCGGGCGTGATCGCAGCCCGATCCACCGCGTGCATCGCGCAGGCGTAGGGCTCGATGAGCGCGGCCTGCTGGGCGCTCATCGACTCGGGAACGCGGTGCAGTATTGCGTTTTGGGGATACAGCACATACCTGGCGAACCCGCCGTTCAGGTAATTCTTGAAACCAAATACATTATGCGGGTCGCACATCCAGTAGTGCCCCTCCCGGCAGTATTTACACTGCCCACAGGGCACCACCTGCTCGGCGGTGACCCGGTCTCCCACGGCAAAGCCGTCTTCCCTCCGGGTGTCCCCCATCGCCACGATGCGCCCTGAGAACTCATGACCGGGAATGCAGGGCGGCTCCACATAGGGCTCCCATCCTTCCCCGCCCCAGAAGCGGTAACCGCCCTGCCAGGCCTTGATGTCTCCGGCGCAGATGCCGCACAGCTCCACCTCGATGAGCACCTCTCCGGGTCCCGGCACCGGAACCGGAACCTCCTTAAGGCGGTAATCCCCCGGCCCGTAGGCCACTACCGCGTGCATTGTCCTGTTCATTCCGCTCTCCTCCCCACAGCATTCAGCCTTTACCCGTCCGCGCGTTTCACGCTTTGCATAAGAGCTGCGATTGACCCGCGCAGCCGCCTTAGCGTTTCCTCACGGCCCAGCAGCCCGGCAATCTCATAGGCGCCGCCCGGCGTATACATGCTGTTGGAAAGCGCTACCCGCAGCGGCCAGAGCACCGGCCCGTTCTTCATTCCCTCGGCCTCGATGAACGCCGAGACCGCGTCCCGGACGGCGCTCTCGCTCCAGCAGTCCACAGCCTCTAGGACCGGCAGCAGCGCCCGCAGCACCGGCAGCGACGTTTCGTGCGTCGTCTTCATTTTTTTATTCGTATAGAGCGCCGCGTCAAAGGGCGGCATCTGCGCCAGAAACCCGATCTTGTCGGTGATGTCTAGCAGAGTCTCACATCGGGGCTGCAGCAGCTGAGCCAGCCGCAGCGTGTCAATGTGTGCGGTATCGACCGTCTTTCCCATATGCGGGAGTATGAGATCGCGGAACCGCGCGGCGGGCAGCGCCCGTATGTACTGGGCGTTAAACCACCTGAGCTTATCCCGGTCGAATATCGCCGGGGATTTGCTGATACCCCTGAGCGAGAACGCGCCCACGAGCTCCTCCATGGTCATGACCTCCCGCTCGTCGCCGGGGTTCCACCCGAGCAGCGCGATATAGTTCACGACGGCGTCGGGCAGATAACCCTCGTCCAGCAGGTCCTCGAACGACGGATCTCCGTGGCGCTTGCTGAGCTTACGGTTTCTATCGGCCATGACCGGCGGCAGATGGATATAGACTGGCTTGTCCCAGCCAAGCGCGTTGTAGAGCAGGTTATATTTGGGCGTGGACGACACAAATTCGCTGCCCCGCAGTATATGGGTGACGCCCATCAGATGATCGTCGACCACATTGGCGAAGTTATAGGTGGGCATCCCGTCGGACTTGAGCAGCACCTGATCGTCCAGCGTGTCCGTGTCCACCTCGATGCGGCCCAGTATCTCGTCGTCGAAAAATCCGACGCCGCCCGCGGGTATATTCTGCCGGATGACATAGGGCTCACCGGAGGCAAGACGGGCCGTTATCTCCTCCCGGGGCATATTGAGGCAGCGCTTGTCGTATTTGAAGGCCTTGCCCTCACTCTCCGCCTTTTTGCGAAGCGCGTCCAGCCGTTCGGTCGGGCAGAAGCAGTAATACGCGCCGCCCCGCTCCACGAGCTCCTCGGCGAACGGCTGGTAGAGCGCCTTTCGCTCGGACTGGATATAGGGACCATACGGGCCGCCCACGTCGGGCCCCTCGTCCCAGTCGATTCCGGCCCGGCGTAGCGCGCGGTATATGGTCTCGGTCGCGCCCGCGATTTCTCGCTTCTGGTCGGTGTCCTCGATCCGCAGTATGAACGTACCGCCCTGGCTGCGGGCGAAAAGCCATGCATAGAGCGCGGTGCGCAGCGACCCCAGGTGCAGGAACCCCGTAGGGCTTGGCGCGAAGCGGGTGCGAACATTCATGGCTGATTCCTCCTTAATGAGCTTTGTAGCTGTCCTTGAGCGATACAGTCCGGTTAAAAACGGGCTTTCCGGGCGTGGTAGACGGGTCGGCCGCAAAGTATCCCTGCCGCATGAACTGATACGCCGAACCGGGCTCGGCGTTCGCGAGCGAAGGCTCCAGCCGCGCATCCGCGTATATTGTGAGCGAGTCGGGATTGAGGCGATCCATGAGATTCTCGGGGCTTGCCTCCGCCTGCTCCTCATCAAGCATCAGCGTGTCGTACACTCGCACCTCACCCTGTACGCAGGAGGCAGCCTCCACCCAGTGTAGCGTGCCCTTTACCTTCCGTCCGGCCGTAGCGCCGCCCGATTTGCTGTCGGGATCGTAGCTGCATCGCAGCTCCACGATTTCTCCTGCCTTGCCGCGTATTACCTCGTCGCAGCGGATGATGTACGCGTTCCTGAGGCGCACCTCGCCTCCGGGCTTCAAGCGATGGAACTTCGGCGGCGGAATCTCCGCAAAATCGCCGCGCTCTATATAGATTTCCCGGCTAAACGGCAGCTCCCGCACACCCATCTGGGGATGCTGCGGGTGGTTCTCGGCCTCCACCATCTCGGCGTATCCCTCGGGATAGTTGGTTATGACCACCTTGAGAGGCTCCAGCACCGCCATGGCCCGGGGCGCGGTTTCGTTGAGCTGCTCGCGCATGCAGTGCTCCAGCAGCCGCACGTCCACTGTCGAGTCAGCCTTGGCCACGCCCGCCCGGCCGATAAAATCGCGTATGGCCGCGGGAGGGCATCCGCGCCGCCGCAGACCGCAAAGCGTGGGCATGCGGGGATCGTCCCAGCCGTCCACCCGTCCCTCTTCCACCAGCCGCCGCAGATAGCGTTTGCTCATGATCGTGCCGGTGATATTGAGCCGCGCGAACTCGATCTGCCGGGGCGCGGGGTTGAATTCCAGAGCCTGTATCACCCAGTCGTAGAGCGGCCTGTGATCCTCGTACTCGAGCGAGCACAGCGAATGCGTTATGCCCTCCAGCGCGTCCTGTACCGGGTGTGCGAAGTCGTACATCGGATATATGCACCATTTGCTCCCGGTTCTATAGTGCTCCATATGGCGGATGCGATAGAGAACCGGGTCGCGCAGATTGATATTGGGGCTGGCCATGTCGATCTTCGCCCGGAGCGTCCGCTCGCCGTCGGCGAACTCTCCTGCCCGCATCGCCTCAAAAAGCCGCAGGTTTTCATCCACAGGCCGGTCCCGCCAGGGGCTGTTCCTGCCCGGCTCGGTCAGCGTGCCCCGGTACTGCCGCATCTCATCGGGGGTCAGCTCGTCCACGTAGGCCAATCCCTTTTTTATTAACTTGACCGCGAGCGCATAGGATTCCTCAAAATAATCCGAGCCGTAGAATATGCCGCCGTTCCAGTCGAATCCCAGCCAACGAATATCCTGCTGGATAGCCTCGACATACTCGGGGTCCTCTTTGCTCGGATTCGTATCGTCATAGCGCAGATTGCACAGTCCCTCGTACTTCTCCGCGATGCCAAAATCAATGCACAGCGCCTTGACGTGGCCTATGTGCAGATAGCCGTTGGGCTCGGGAGGAAAGCGGGTATGAATGTGTCGGGCTACCCTGCCCGCCCGGATGTCCTCATTGATAAGCTCCTCGATGAAATGGGAGGCTTCCCGTACCTCGGCATTTTTCGGATGGGACGCCATGCTCGCACGCTCCTTCGCTGGTCTGTTTCGGTTATTCTACCACAAACCGCTCCCTCTCACAACAAATTGGCGATCTTGAGTTTCCGCATTAGACGTTAACCTAACAGCAAGAAATTGAACAAGGCATGAAAGAGAGCGTCAGACAGAGCCAAAGTTAAGAAACAACCCGCAAAAAGCGTATAAAACTGCAATAATCATGAA
>JAAYXU010000053.1 GCA_012515725.1 Clostridiales bacterium
TTCTGTCATTAAACTTACTATTTTATTGATGAAATTCTCCGCAATCTCTGTTACAATGGTTTTCACAAGAGGTTGCCTCCTTCTAAGTGATTTTGAGTCCCTAACTCTATTTAATCACTTTTTGGCAGTCTCTTGTATCTTTTTCTTAAAAAACCCCTACATTAATTTTACACCGAGATCCCCATTGTCAGGGCGACAGCATTTACTTATCAGTATTCTCCTGTATTACGCTATCAGAGTTATAATGTAAAGTATACTTTATGTTTTAATTAATAAAAATGTAGTTTAGCTTTTCTTATTTGATTTCGTTTGTAGTTATTCGCCTCATACCCGCACCTTCACGGGCGGTGGTTTTTTTTGCTTGGCTGTTGTATAATAAAACCAACTGCATTACCCATTTAAGGATCGGGGTGGCGAATTTGAGTTGGTGGCAGGCATTGATACTGGGCCTTTTGCAGGGGCTTGGCGAATTTCTTCCGATATCGAGCTCCGGGCATCTGGTGCTTTTTCAGAATCTCCTGGGTATAACAGGGGAAGTGCTTCTCCTGGACACGCTGCTGCACGTGGGAACGCTGGCAGCGGTATTTGTCGCGCTCTGGCCCGATATATTGCCGCTTATCAGGCGGCCATTACAGAAAACCACGCTCCTTCTTGTGATCGCCACGATACCCGCCATAGCTGTTACGCTGCTGCTGGGCGACGCGATCGACCGGCTATTTGGCGGCGCGTACCTGGGTTGGGGCTTCCTTCTAACGGCCATCATACTGCTGACCGCGGGCCGCACGCGCTCCCATGCCGACGCTACGGGATTCCACGAGCTGGGAACCTGGCACGCGCTCGCGATGGGAACCGCCCAGGCCGTTGCGATACTGCCCGGGGTATCGCGGTCGGGCTGTACGATAGCGGGCGGACTTATATCGGGCGTAGAGCGCGACGCATCGACGCGCTTCTCGTTCCTTATGAGCATACCGGCCATACTGGGATCGCTCGTATACCAGGCAAAGGATCTGGCGCAGATCGGAGTAGCCGCCTCGTCGGCGGGCATGTCGCTTACCGCGGTGCTTCTTGGTATGCTTGTAGCGGCTGTATCGGGGTTTCTCGCGCTTAAGTGCATGCTGCGACTCGTTCGCCGGGGCAAGCTGTGGGTGTTCGGCATATATACCGGCGCGCTTGCGGCGTTCGTACTGCTGGATCAGTACCTGTTTCATATCGTATTCTGATAGTTCTGAGAGCGGGTATGGAGACCCGGGCAGCGCGTCAATACTGGATGATGAGCAATTTTGCGCCTGCCGGGACAGGAGGTGAGCCCATGGCGGTCAAGGCGATCCTGGTGGACTTCTTCGGCACGCTGGTGAAATCCGATGAAGGCCGTATAAAGGATATATGCCGACAGGTCTGCGAGACATCGCCGCTTTTTATTGCGCCCGGCGATGTCGCAGCTTACTGGTGGGAGCGGCTTGATCACTACGCCCGTACCTGCCACGGGGAAAACTTCCGGCCCCAGCGCGAGCTCGAGCTGCGCGCGATCAGCGATATGGTCGAGCATTTTGAGTCCCGGCTGGCTCCGCGTGATCTCACCCAGTCGATGCTGGAGCGATGGCGCAAACCCGAGGGCTGGCACGACGGCCGTTTATTCATGAGCCGGATTCCTATTGCTATCTGCGTCGTGTGCAACGCGGACCGCGCCGACATCGAGGCCGCGGCCGAATACACGCAGATCGATATTCCGCGGATCGTATGCAGCGAGGACGCGCGCGCCTATAAGCCGCGGCACGAGATATTTCAGTACGCGCTCAAGGTAATGGGCGCCAGGCCCGCAGAGACGCTTCACATAAGCGACTCCATACACTACGACCTCCGGCCCGCAGCCGAGCTGGGCATCCATACGGCGTGGGTCAACCGGCGAGGGCGTATGCTCGATGATTTTACGCCCGACATAGTCTGCGAAGAGCTGGGCATGCTGCGCCGTATGATCCGGTAGCGGTCTGTCTATTCCCGGTTTACCCTACTTACTTAAGCGTCACAACCCTGCACGCGGCGCCCGCGTCCCGCAGCTGCTCGATGATCCAGTTATGGCATGTGAAAAGCAGTACCTGCCTGCGCTGCGCGACACCGGCCAGCGCACGAAACCCCTGCGCCAGGCGCTGCTCGTCCCAGTCGGTAAACACCTCGTCCAGGAGCAGCGGAAGCGGCTCCTCCTGCGGATCCAGATGGTCGACCATCGCCAGCCTCAGCGACAGATAGAGCTGCCCCAGCGTACCCTTGGAAAGCCGATCGGCCTCGGGGTCCAGGTATCGGCCCGCCTCCGCGCCAAATACCCTGAGCCCCGAACCGTCCTCGGGCATAAGCAGTCTGCTGTATCGCCCGCCGGTTATCTCGCCCATGTACTGTCCGGCGCGGCGGATGACGTCGGGCTGGTGAAGCTCCTGGAAACGCCTGCGCCCTGCGCGTATGAACGCCGCGGTAAGCGTCTGCCTGTCCCGCTCCAGCCCGGCGTCGTACTCGGCAAGATCGATCTGGTCGATCCGCGACTGTATCTCGCCCGGGGTCGGCTGATCCGCCAGATTTTTTATTTCCTGCTCGATGCTTCCCATCTCGCCGCTCATGCGTTCCAGCTGGCTGCGGGCCATGCGCACCGAGTCCTGGTTTTCCTGCACCGCCTCGTCGTGGAACGGCCACTGCTGGGACGACATGGCCTCCATACGCGCGAGGCGCGACGCGCAGCGCTCGTCCGCGAGCAGCGCCTCCCTCCCGGCCTGCGCCTTTCGCTTTAGCTCCCGCCGACGCGAGATGAGCGCTATGGCCTGCGCCGGATCGCCGTCGGCGACGCGCCCGAGAGCCGCTAGCAGATGCCGCCTTTCCTCGGCGGCCCGCTCGTTTATATCCGCGCCGCGCTCTATCTGCCTGCGGAGACGCTCCGCGGCCTGTCCCGCGGCCTCGTAGCGGCTGCGTGCTTCCCGCGCCTCGGAGACAAGCGCGTTCATGGCCGCGATGTCGTCTGATAGCGCGCCGGGGGCCCGGTCGAGGCACCGGATCACGCACTGTGCGATGAGATCGGCGTTCTCGGCGATGCGCCCCTCTATCTGTGTGAGCCTCTCGCCAAGCTCGCGGACCTGCTCATGTTTTAGACGGATGCGCTCTACGTCCCATGTCAGCCGTTCATCGGCCCGCAGGATGCGCTCCTCGGGGATCGGCAGTCCGCACAGCGCGAGCCGCACGGCCGCGGCGGCCGCCTCCATCGCTTCGCGCGCCTGTGTTAACTCCAGCTCGAGCGATGCGGCGCGCCTCCGCTGTCCCGGCCGGATGCCCGTTATCGCGAGAACCAGCGCAAGCAGTCCGGCGGCCGCCGCGCCGCCCGCCACCAGCGGGAACGGATCGGGAAGCGAAGGGTAGAGGAATGTCTCTGTGACTAGGGGCAGCAGTCCCGCCGCGCCCGCAAGCAGCAGCAAACCGCCCAGTATGCCCGCTATGAGCGGCATCTTCCGATGGCGCATACGGCTCTCTGTGGTGCGCTCGAGCGTATCCTGCGCGCGATAGACCCGCTTGCCCGCTTCGATCGCCTCTGAGGAGGCAGTCCGGAGACGCTCGATGTCGATGGCTTCGAGGCGCTCGGCGATCGCGTCGGAATCGTCCCCATTGAGCAGCCCGGTCACCAGTGCGCGCCATTCGTCTCCGGCTTTGTCCGCCTGTTCGCGCAGCTTCCCGAGCGTCCGCCCGTCTTCCTCGTACTGCAGGAACAGGCGCGTAGAGTTTTCGATTTCTCCGGCCATTTGGAGCGCCCGGCGGTGCTGCTGGGTATAGGACTCAAGGACTTCGTTCAGATCTGCCAGCTGACGCCTGTCCTCGGCCAGCTTTTCGGACATCGAGGCGATCCCTTCGTCCAGCTGCCGCAGCTTGCTGCCGATGTCCTCGGGAAGCCCCTCAAAGGGAGACAGGTCACCGGCTTCCCGCTCCTGCTGCCGGATCTGCTCGAGCCTGCTTTTCATATCGCGCTGTATCGCCGCTTCCCTCAGGAAAGCCTCGCTGTCCCTTATGCGGGCGCGCAGAAGCTCCATGCGCTGCCTGCGCGATTCGTAGTCCTGCTGCAGCTCCAGCAGACGCCGCTGCCGCAGCCTGCTCTCCCGAAGCGACCGCTTCTCCTGAGAGCGCTGTTCGGCCAGCTCCCGTATGAGCGGCTTTCCCCGGTTGTCGGAACGCCAGACCTTCTTGGCATCGTCTTCCAGGGACTGCGCCGCCGCGATAGCCGGCTGCAGGCGTTCGACCATCGCCGCGTCCAGCAGACGGTCCTGTACCTGCCGCCACGCGCCCTGCGGGAACACCATCTGATCTCTGCCAAGCCCGTACACGCTCTCGTATATCTCCCGCGTCATGGCTCCAACGGCGCCAAGCGGTACGTTGCCCATCTGCTGCATCTGCCCCGACAGTGAAACCTCGCAGGACGCGTGCTGCTCATCCAGTATTCTTTCAACTGTCATGGGCCGCCCGTCATTTAGACGCAGCTCGCCGCTGATCGCCGCCTGCGCGGCTCCCCAGCCGATGAGCGGCGCGCGCTCCTTCCTTTTCGCGCTAAATCCGAAAAGAAGGCCCGCGATGAGCTCCTTCACAGTGGATTTTCCGGCTTCATTGCTGCCGAAAAAAACTACCATCGGCGCGTCCACCTGTGCTTCCCAGCGCGATAGTCCCACGAAACGGGAGGCAGAAAGCCGTGTAAGGCGCATCTACTCGTCCTCCTTAATCATCTTTTCGCACAGGCGCTGCGGCAGATCGTTAAGCAGCTGCCGCGCATAGGCGCGCTTTTCGGATTCGGTTTTTCCGTGCGCTCCGTAGAGACCCACGTCGGGCGGTATCTCGGATAGCGCCGCGTCCAGCGCGGCGTCGTCCCGGGCCGCTTCCTCCAGCATGTCCAGCATCTGGCTGAGCATGTGCGGCTGCCCGCGCCATTCCCGCACATCGATAGGGCGCGTCACGCCCCGGGCGACCGCCGTCACGTCCAGAGCGCCCAGCCGGTCGCAGAGATCCTGGGCCAGCCCGTCCAGATTCTCCTGCGCGGACGCGTCGGTCAGCCTGCGGTAGAGGCCGCACGGCCCCGAAATCTGTACTCTTACCATAAGACGCGCCGCGCCAAGGCCCTCCATCTGTGCGACGATCGCGTGCTGCACACGCTCGCGCAGCGTGTCAAAGTCGGTGACCTCCCGCAGGTCGGTGACCGTAACGTCCAGCCACCCGATCCCGGAGAGCGGCACGAACTGCGTGCTGACCGCTCCGTCGTCGCCAATCTCGGCCAGTACAGCCCCGCGCGGCCCTGTTTCCCCGTAGTCCCGGCCGCACAGGCAGCCGGGGTACCATACTCGTCCGCCCTGAAAAGACTGGGGCTTGTGAATATGACCCAGCGCCCAGTAGTTATAGTCCGCCGCGGCCAGATCCGCAAGCGAGCAGGGAGCCCAGTCGGTTCCGGCACCGGAAAGCTCATAAAGCTGCGTGTGCAAAAGGCCTACCGTAGGTATCCGCGAATCGCGGCGGGGGAAGCTGCGCGCCAGGTTGTCCCGGACGATTGCCTGCGGATAGCCCGCGCCCGCCACTATGCCAACCGTCTGACCGAAAGTATCGCGCACCTCGGCCAGGCGGGGACGGGCCGCGCTGAATACGACGACCTCCGAAGGAAGCTCCAGCACCTTGAGCGCCGGAGACGCGTCGTGGTTACCGGTCGCGTACAGGACCGTTATCCCGGCGTCTGTCAGCCTGCCAAGCTGCTCGCGAACAAGGCGCAGCGTCGCGTAGGACAGGTTCTCGCTGTCGAAGAGGTCCCCGGCGATGAGCACCGCGTGAACCGACTCGCGAATCGCTGTCTCCACCGCCTCGCACAGCGCGTCGCGCAATGCGTCGCGCAGCGTGTCGCGGAGCGCCTCGCGTCCCGAAAAGGGCGTATCCAGATGAATATCTGCCATATGCAGGAATCGAAATGCCATTTTTGCCTCCGTGCCGCACGGGCCATGAAATCCGCCGTTCCCGAAAGGAACCGTCGAAAGAAACCGGCCCGCATATCTCGTCTTGAAGAAGGACGGTAAAGGGTTGTCCTCAAGCCCCTAAAATTATACCATCCGCGGCGTGTTTTGTATAGGGAACACTAAGGAATTGTGTGATTCCTTAATCGAGTTTCTAAGCAGCGACCGAGCAAAGCGGTTTATCAGGACAGACACATCCTATCCTGGAGATTTTATAATAAATACGAATAATAACTCAAAATAACCGACTCCTATTGACTACCGGGCTGGTAAACTATACAATGCTATCATGATATTACATATTCTACATTCAGCCGACCTTGGGCGGGGTGTTTGAATGAGCCGCTATATGGGGATCGCCGCGGTTCTGATCGTCTGTCTGTCGAAGACCGCGGCTGCACAGCTATACATCCATCGAAAAACCGGCGGACAAATGCAGCCTCTCCGTATTGCAGTCGGCGGGCTGGCGCTGTGGGCTCTGGCCGCGCTACCATTTCTCGTGCCCATTCATCACCTGTCCCACGCGCTGGCTCTATCGGCAGGCGTTATTCTATATGCGTTCTTCACGCTGGCGGGGAGCGTGCGCGCCCGGATCGCGCACGGAGCGCTGTCCGGCGCCCTGCTGGCAGCGACCGACTGGGCGGCCGCGGCGCTGTGCGTGGCGGCGGGTATCCGCTGGACGCTTTCAAAAACCCCGATTATTATGGTACAGGCGCAGACCATAGCAGGCGTCCTGTATCTTTATTTGCTTTACGCGCTGTGCCTGAGAAAGGAGGATCTGCGTCCTCTCCTCGCGCTGATCGCCGTGGCCCCTATCGTGAATGCTCTGGCAATCGGGGCGCTGATGCGGATCGGGTTATCGGACGCATATCCCGCGTACCCGGAGCTCCTTTTCATAACGGTTGCTTCCTACGCGGCCAACATACTGGTTCTCACGCTTTACCACCGTTGTGCCCGGTTAAGCCGAAAGGTCATGGATCAGGAGAGTATGCTGGCGCACGACGCGGTTGAGCGGGAGTATATACGGCAGGTTGAGTCAGCCAACTACAGGATCAGCAGCTTCCGCCATGACTTTCTCAATCATGTGCAGGTGATACTGGGCTATCTGCAGCAGCACCGGTACGAGCAGATCAAGCGCTATCTGGAGGAAATATCAGGGAGCCTCGCGTCCGCCAATGTGCGCGCGCGCACCGGAAACCCGACCGTAGACGCGCTTCTGGGGTGCAAACTGGCCATCGCGCACAGGCAGGGAATCGATTTTGATTACGCTGTCGCTATTCCCGAAGCGCTGCCGCTGCCAGCCACGGATCTGAGCTGTGTGCTGGGGAATCTCCTTGATAACGCGCTGGAAGCCTGCCAGGCAATCACCGACCCGGACGCGGGAAAGAGCGTCGACCTTATGATGGACATCCACGAGGGCTGCCTGTCGATATCGGTAAGGAACACGGCCCCGCACGATCCCGCTAGGAGCGGGAGGGCGTTTACCGTAAGCCGCAAGGGCAAAGGCCACGGCATCGGGCTTCGCAATATCCGGCAGATCGTCGATAAGTACCGGGGGACTCTGGCTCTCCAGCCCGGAGAAGACATGTTTTTCGCGCTGGTAGTGCTCCCGCTAGTAACGCGGGCCGACTGCGCGACACGTCCTAAAGATGTGGTTGCTCCGCAAATGTGAGCGCTGAAAGTGGCATCCGTTAAGCCTATAGTACTGCTGTGTAAAGAGGTTCAAAAAAGCGCCATAAAAAAAGAAAGCCCATTCAATCGCTCAAATATCGCAATACATGTAAATGCTCAGAGCAAGTGCTGTCAAGTAAATGCTGTCGCCCTGCCCGCAATTCCGATCGCCTTGCCAACCCCAAAGCGGGAATGTATAATGATACCGCTGAAAATATGGGATCCGGCCGAAAGGAATACATATGAAACTCGGAATCGTGGGACTGCCCAATGTGGGAAAAA
>JAAYXU010000054.1 GCA_012515725.1 Clostridiales bacterium
CCAAGAAAAGCAAAAAAGCGCGCAAACCAAAAGCGCGCCTGCCAAAAGCATGACGTTTTCCCGTTCCCCGTGTGTCCGTTTCCCTTTGTCCCGGCCGTCGCCGTCCGGATTTGTGGAAACTGCTGTCGGATGACACATCCTCCGCGGGACCACCCGCCGAAAACTTCGATAGGCCCCGTCCTCGTCAACTCCCGCTGGGAGTTCTGGCGCTTCTATTCAGTTATCAGGAAGCTCCCGCACCACCTCCCGCCTGCCGCGCCGCTCATCCCAGCCGCGCGGCGATGAGATCGGCGAGCGCCCGGGCGTCGGCCTCAATCGCGGCTCTGTCGTCGCCCTCGATCATGACCCGCACGAGAGGCTCGGTGCCCGACTCGCGTACCAGCAGTCGTCCCGCGTCGGCCCATTTGCGCTCGATACGCTCGATTGCCTCTCCGATTACCGGATCGTCGCGCCACGCGCGTTTGCGGCTTTCGGATACGGGCACATTGATGAGTACCTGTGGAAGCACCGTCATGATCGATGCCAGCTCCGATAGGGGCCGCCCCGATTCCTTCATCGCGATGAGCAGATTAAGTCCCGTCACCATGCCGTCGCCGGTCGTGTTGTCCTCGAGGAATATGATATGTCCCGACTGCTCGCCGCCCAGCGCGTACCCGTTCTCGCGCATACACTCGAGCACATACCGGTCGCCCACCGCGGTTTTCTCAAGCCGGATACCCCGCTCGCGCGCGGCCAGCGTCAGTCCGTAGTTGCTCATGACCGTCACCACCAGCGTATCATGGCGAAGCCGTCCGGCGCGCTTCATACGGTCGGCGCACAGAAGCATCATCTGGTCGCCGTCCACGACGCGCCCGCGCTCATCGACCGCGAGGCACCGGTCCGCGTCGCCGTCGAACGCCAGTCCGATCTGCGCGCCGGTCTCCCTGACGGCACTTGACAGCGCCTTCATATGCGTGGAGCCGCAGCGCTCGTTGATGTTGACGCCGTCGGGCTTATCAAATATCGGCAGTACGTCGGCGCCCAGTCCAGAAAAAAGGCGCGGCGCGATACGGTAGGCAGCGCCGTTTGCGCAGTCCAGCACGATCCTCATGCCGGTAAGGTCGACGCCGCAAAGCGACTGCACGAAGCGGATATAGTCGTCCTCGGCCCCCCCGGCTTCCTCGACGCGGCCTACGCCCTCCCCGGTGGGACAGGGAATGCCGCGGCACCCATTTTTGACGATTTCCTCGATGCGGTCCTCGACGCTGTCGGGCAGCTTGAGCCCGTTGCGGTCGAAAAACTTGATGCCGTTAAACTGCATAGGATTATGGCTGGCCGATATGACGACGCCCGCGTCCGCTCCGTATGTGCGGGTCAGCCATGCCACCGCGGGCGTCGGCATGACGCCGACGGGCACCGCGCATGCGCCCACCGAGCATATCCCGGCGATCAGCGCGCACTCGAGCATCTGACCCGACAGGCGCGTGTCGCGTCCAACGAGTATGCGGGGACGATTCGCGCCGTTTGTCAGTACCGCCGCGCCCGCTCTTCCCAGGTCATACGCGAGCTGGCACGATAGCTCCGCACCCGCCACGCCGCGCACCCCGTCTGTTCCAAATAGTCTGGGCATATATTTTCTCCCCCGTTCTCCGTCTCATTACCGCCGCGCCGGGCGGTCACGCGTCGTCCGCGCTCTGCCGCTCCTCGAGATACTCGATCACGGAGGTCGCGGCGAGCGCGCCGTCCGCGGCCGCTGTCACGACCTGCCGCAGTGGCGTATTGCGAACGTCTCCGGCCGCGAATACGCCCGCTACGCCGGTACGCATCCGCCTGTCGGTCTCGATATAGCCCAGCGCGTCCAGCACGAGCTGACCGCGTACCAGCTCTGTCTGCGGCTCAAGACCTATCGCCAGGAAGACGCCGTCGACCGGCAGCTCCTGACGATGTCCCGTTTTTTGGTCGCGCAGGCCCAGCGATTCCAGCCGCTCTCCGCCGCGGAGCTCCTCGACGACCGTATCCCATCGTATGTCTATCCGGGGATCGCGCTTGACGCGCTCGGCCATGACGCCCCTGGCTCGTAGCGTATCGCGCCTGTGGATGAGGTGAACGGCTTTTGTGAGGCGGGCCAGATACAGCGCGTCCTCGCAGGCGGTGTCCCCGCCGCCCACGACCGCCACGGTCTTGTCCCGGAAAAAAGCGCCGTCGCATGTCGCGCAGTACGACAGACCTGCGCCCCGGAACGCGTCCTCCCTGTCGAGCCCCAGCGGCCTGCGGCGCGCGCCCATCGCGCATATGACGGCGTTTGCCGTATGCTCCGCGCCCGACGCGGTCTGCACCCGCTTCACATCGCCCTTAAGCGTCAGGGCCGACACTTCGTCATATTCGAGCGCGAGTCCCGCCGCCGTCGCCTGGTCGTGCACTAGCGAGCCGAACTGCGGGCCGTCCACACCCTCGGGAAACCCCGGGAAATTCTCCAGGCGCGTGGAAGTCGTGATCTGCCCGCCCGCGAACATCCTCTCAAAAAGCAGCGCGCGAAATCCAGCCCTGCATGTGTATATTCCCGCGGGCAGTCCCGCGGGGCCGCCTCCCACAATGATGCAATCGTAATGAGCCATTTTGGGCCTCCTTTCGGTCGCACCTATTATAGCCAACATCGGCGAAAATTGAAAGCGGAAATTGACCGCGTGGATTTGATCGCGCTTGCCGCGCGGATTATTTACTATATGCAATGTTATGTTTTTTTGACATATTGAGAATTTGGCTGGAAATAAAGAAGGAATAGCTTATTGTCGTATCAAAAGCAATTCCCCGCGCTTGCGCGCACGCGTCGTATGCCGTATAATAATCGGCGGCGGCGTCCGGGCTGTGGTTGCAAGTCGATGCCAGCCGCGGGCGAAACGACCCACGTAAGGCGGTTAAAAATCGCTGAGCACGGCGCGGTTTAGATGTAAGACCGGCCAGGGATTCCCTGAGAGGGGAGGCGTGGCAGGGCGAGCGCCCTTTGAGCCAATCCCCCAGCCGGCGGGTGTGGGGAAGAAAACCAGGTCAGCCGGACGCCGCTGTTATTTAAAATTCGCTCTGGCGGGGAAGGCGCGGCCTTGACGGGATAACTCCGTGAATAATCCGGACAAACTCCCCGATCATCCAGAGGATATCCACGGACTTATCCACAGTGTCCACAATGATCGGCGGAATTCCGCGCTAAAAACGGGTTTTCCCCCCGATTCACCGCCTATAACAGCCATCCGGGAGGAACAAAATGATCACGGCACTCTGTCTGAACCCCTGTATCGATCGCACGGTGGAAATCGAGCGCTTCACATACGGGGGCATGAACCGCATACTCGAAGCCAGGGAGGACGGCAGCGGCAAGGGCGTCAACGTGGCAATCGCATGTCGGCAGATCGGACTTGCGGCCGCCTGTATCGGGCTTATGGGCGATAAGGCCGGGTCAGTTACCGGTCGGCTCGAGCGCGCCGGATGCCCGCAGGAGTTCCTTCCCGCTGATGGCCCGGTGCGCGTCAACCTCAAGGTGCTCGACCGGGAGGCCGGTGTGATCACCGAGATCAACGAGCCGGGCGTACCTGTCGCGCCCGGGCAGGAGGAGGACCTGATCGGGCTGTCCGTTAGGTGGGCGCGGCGCAGCGAATTCCTGATACTGACCGGGAGCATGCCGCCCGCGTGCCCGACGGACCTGTATGCGCGCATCATCGAGGCGGTACGCCTAGACGGCGGCGGCTGCCGGTGTGTGCTGGACGCCGAGGGTGAGAAGCTCGCGCTGGGCATCGCGGCCCGGCCCTACATGCTCAAGCCCAATCGCTACGAGCTGGAGCTTCTGTGCGGGCGGGAGCTCCCGGGCATCGGCGATGTGGACGAAGCGGCCCGCTCGCTCGTCCGACAGGGCGTCGCGATCGTCGCTGTATCGCTGGGCGGCGACGGCGCGTATGTGACAGACGGCGACCAGGCGTACTGGTCCTGCGCACTCGACGTGCCTGTACGCAGCACGGTCGGAGCGGGCGACAGCATGGTAGCCGGGTATCTGCGGGCCTTCGAGATGGGACTACCGCTTGCGGAGGCGTTCGTGCACGCGGTAGCCGCGGCTTCGGCCAGTGTGATGACCGAGGGAACGCAGCTCATCGACGCGCGGGCGTATGAGGAACTGTTGGGGCGTGTGTCGCCCCGGCCTGTTAAAAGGAGCGAAAAATGATACGTGTTCATGTACCGGCGGGAACCACAAACCTTGGCGCGGGATTCGACTGCCTGGGGCTAGCCCTGGCGCTCTTAAACACGATCGCTGTCGAGGAGAGCGACGCGCTGCGCATCGAGCTCCCGCACGAGGATCAGGGCCGCATCCCACAGGACGAACGCAATCTCGTATGGCAGGCGATGGTTCGGACCTGGGAGGCCGCCGGAGTCGCTGCGCGCCCGGTCAGCATCCGGCAGGTCAATCGCATACCGATGACGCGGGGGCTTGGCAGCAGCGCCGCCTCCATCGTGGGCGGTATCGTGGCGGCCGACCGGCTGGCCGCCCTGCGTATGTCCATCGAGGACAAGCTCGATCTGGCGGCCCGTCTGGACGGACACCCGGACAACGTCGCTCCCGCGCTTCTGGGCGGGCTGACCGCCGTGGCTCTGGACGGCGGGAGGGTGCGGGCGGCGCGCGCGATGCCGCATCCCGGGTTTTCCTTTTTTATAATGATACCAGATTTCGAGCTGTCTACCCGCCAGGCGCGCGCGGCGCTTCCGGGCGAATACAGCCGCGCCGACGCCGTCCACAATCTGACCCGCTCGACGCTGATGTTCGCCTCGCTGACGGGCGGCTGCCCTGAAAACCTGTGGGCCGCGTGCGACGACCGGATGCACCAGCCCTACCGGCGCGCGCTAGTTCCCGGGTTTGATGAGATACTCGCGGCGGCGCGCAGGCACGGCGCCGCGGGCGCGTGGCTTTCGGGAGCGGGACCTGCCGTCGCGGCGGCGGTTTGGGGCGACACCGCGGACTTCGAGGCGGGTATGCGCGGCGATTTGGCGGCGCTGCCCGGCCGCTGGTCGCTTTATCTTCCCGGCGTCGCGGCCGAGGGCGCGATGACCGAATCATCGGATATTTGACATGAATAATATGCCTCTCGCGGTTTCAGACTATTGCTGAACGATCGCAGGGAGGTTTTTTAAATATGCGCATTGAAGATATCATGACATCGAAAGTGCAGACCCTAAGCTCAAATGATACAATGCGGCAGGCTGCCGCCGCGATGCAGAGCCACAACATCGGATCGCTGCCCGTCATGGGAGACCAGGGCGTGGTAGGCATTGTCACCGACAGGGATCTCGTTATACGGGGTATGGCCGCGGGCAGCGATCCCGGCACGACGAGCGTATCGAGCTTAATGACGGGTCAGGTGGTATTCGGAACGCCTACGATGGATGTGTCTGAGGCGGCCGACCTTATGAGCAGACACCAGATACGCCGCCTGCCCATCATGGACGGGGGCAGGCTGGTCGGTATGGTGTCTATGGCCGACGTGGCCCGGGCGGCCAACTATCGCGTCACGGGCAGTACGCTGCACGATGTTTCCGAGCCGGGAACCGGTCACTAACCTCGGGCGTCCGTCCCCATGGGATGACATTATACGCAGGGAATCGTTGTTTTGACGCATCCGCCGTCTCCGGATCGCTCCTTCATGGTATAATAAAGGATAAACTCGCAAAGGAGGCGGCGCTCCTATGATGCTAGGCTATTTTTATCTGGACAGCACGCTTCTGCTTCTCATACCCGGCATCGTGCTGGCTATGTGGGCGCAGACCCGGGTTCGCGGCGTGTTTCATGAGTATTCGGGCATATTCTCCAATAACGGCTGGACCGCCGAGATGATGGCGCGCCGGATTCTCGACGAGAACGGGCTGCAGGACGTACAGGTGACAGGCGCGAGAGGAGTACTCAGCGACCACTACGATCCGCGGCGGCAGGTGCTCCGCCTGTCGGAGTCGGTGTACGGCTCCTCGTCGCTGGCCGCGCTGGGCGTGGCGGCCCACGAGGTCGGGCACGCGCTGCAGCACCGGCACGGATACGCGCCGATGGCGCTGCGGTCGGCGATCGTTCCTGTGGCCAGCATCGGTAGCTATCTGGCGTGGCCGCTGCTTATCTTTGGAATGCTGATGGCAAACCAACAGCTGATACTGTGGGGCGTGTGCGCTTTCGGGTTCGCGGTGCTCTTTCAGCTCGTGACGCTGCCGGTGGAGCTTAATGCGAGCCGCCGCGCCCTGACCCTTCTTGAGGGGGGCGGCTACCTGACCGAGATGGAGCTTCCCGGAGCGCGCAAGGTGCTCAGCGCGGCGGCCCTGACGTACCTGGCGGCGCTGCTTATGGGTGTGCTGCAGCTGCTGCGGCTGCTGCTTCTCACCGGTATGCTGGGCGGGCGGCGCAGGCGGTAATAGTAAAATGCCCGAAAGCGCAACTCGCCCCGGGCATCTGTATAAAGATAATAGAATATGTTCAGCCGTACATCCCGTTTTGTGTCATATAGTTAAAGATTTGCTCTCCATGCTGCTGCTCTTCTTTTTGTATATGGTTGAGAGCGTTTCGGACATTGGAGTCCTTAAACTCAAAGATCGCGGTATTATATACCGAAGATACATGCTTTTCGGTCGACAGCAGATCGGTGCATAGAAAGCTGTCCTTTTGCTTGTTGGGATCCGCTGGTGTAGCGGCATATACCGGGGTAAAGCTGAGCTGCGGCTGGCTTCCGCCGCCCGACTGCATCGATGGAACGGTCCCGCCCATGATTTGGTTGATGGTATCCAGGTGCTGCTGTTCTTTCTGGCTGATCTGTGTGAACAGTCCCTTGAGCTGGCCGTCATGGGCCTGGCCCGAATAATTCTTGTACTTTTCCACACAGGTCTGTTCTGCTTCTTTTAAGTCTTTCAGTAACGATGTTTCTTTTTGGGTAAACTGCATGTCTCATCACCTCGATGCTAGTTTGCTGGATTTTGTGAAATCTATTCGCTCCGGACAAAACTATCTGCTGTGATGAGACCTTATTCGGCTTTTACGATTTACAGTTTCCGCTTGTAGAGTTTCCGGTTCTCGAGCGTCCATACGTTCTCGGAAAAGGCTCCGGGCTGCAGCGGCTCGAGCGTCTTATGCATATCGAACATCCGCGCGTCGATGATGTCGAGATAATGAAGGATCTCGGCCTCGGGAAACATTGGCCGACGCGGGCTTCCGTATTCTGGCTCGTAGTGGTGGGAGAGCACCATATGCTTGAGAAGCGTCACGATCTCGGGATCCGCGCCCGTATCGCGGGCTATCCGGTCGATTTCGACGACGCCCTGCACTATATGCCCCAGCAGCAGACCGTCGCTGCTGTACTGGGTGGCGACGCCCGATGTGCCTGCGTCAAGCTCGCTGACCTTGGCCAGATCATGCCCGATGACGCCCGCCCGCAGCAGGTCGGCGTCAAGGTATGGATAGACCTTGAGCACACCGTCGGCCAGGCGCAGCATCGACAGCGTATGGAAAAGAAGGCCCGAACGGATCGAATGATGGTTCTTGAGCGCGGCGGGGTAGTAGATGAGCTGTTCCCTGCGTTCGTCGACAAGACGGCTGACGATGGCGCGGATCGGCTCGCTGCCGATGCTCTCTATATAGATGAGCAGCTCGTCAAACATGCTCTCGGGCTCCTCGGGGGCCGCGGGAACCAGATCACCGATTTCGACCGGGTCCTCGTCGTTCACCTCGCGGAAGCGGTCGATGCGCAGCTGCAGCTTGCCCTGCCACTCGGTTACCAGCCCCTGCACTTTGAGGAACGCGCCCACGTCAGGACACGCGGCGGGGTCGGCGACTTCCCAGAGCTTGCCGTTTATTTCGCCGGTCTTGTCGGCGAGCATATAGTCTCCGTATACTTTGTTGTTTGCCGACGTCTTTATCGCCATGTTCCTGACGATGTAAAAGCCGGTTACCGTCATCCCCTTTTGCATATCCGCGATATTCACAAAGTCCATGCCCTTCCCTCGTTTCTGCCTGCTTGCCGCGCTGCAATACGGCCGCGCCGCCGCCAGCACGCCCCATTATAGCATACTCGAGCCGGAATGAGTACCCGAACTATAAGCTTTAGCCCTCGCCGCCGGTCGCCTCAGGAGAGGGGATGGGCGTAGGTGCGGGTGACGAGCCGGGCATCGCCCGCAGCGGCGTCGCCGCCTCATCGCCCACATGGCCTGTCATGTAGTCCCAAACGGTTCTGAAATAGGATTCACTAAACGGCTTGTCGCTCAGCGACGGATCGTCGAGCACCGCGCCCACCGGCAGCACCCGGTACTGGTCGCCCGGCCTGCTGTCCCGAAAAACGCACACCGGGAGATAGCGGGCGTTGGACAGCGTGATTTCACCGGTCGCCCGGCTCTTGGTAACGTCCACATATCCGACGATGCCGCAGTCCCGGTACTGAAGAAAATCGTCCTTGAATATTTTGCGCTGGTTCGATACGAAATTTCCGAGTGACCAGAATACTAGCCCCTGTCGCTGCGTGCCGTCGGAAGCTTGGGCTGAAACCCATTCGATCGGGTTGGCCAGATGCGTATGGTGCCCGAATATGACGTCTGCTCCGGCCGCTATGTATTTCTCCGCCAGCCTGCGTATCTGGCCTGAAGGCCGGGTGGCGTACTCGTAGCCCCAGTGGAGCGACATTACGACGATGTCGGCGCCGGCTTTCCGCGCGGCCCGGATCATCGATACCATGTCCTCGTCGTCATACGCGTCGCCCACCATATGGGCCACCGACTCCCGGTACCGGCTGTAGGTTCCGCTGACGATGCCGACCGTCACCTCGCCGCTTTGTATGAGAAATGGCTTCTCCCGCTGCTCGCGCGTCGCCCAGCTGCCTGTATGCGGGATTCCGTTCGCGTCCAGCTGCTCGAGCGTGCGCAGCAGTCCGTCGGCGCCCTTGTCGAGTATATGGTTATTTGCGGTGGTCAGCACATCAAAGCCCGCGGCGGCCAGCGCGGGAAGGATCTCGTCAGGCGTGTTAAAGCTGGGCCAGCCGTTGTAACCTGCTTTGTCGCCCGCCAGCGGCGTCTCGAGATTGCCGATCATGAGATCCGGGTATTCGAGCGCCGGGCGGATCACGCCAAACCAGTGCGCGAACGCGTATTTTTCGCCCGTTCCCTCGTTTTTGGCGGTCTGACGCGCGTCGATGAGCTGCTTTTCGTGGCACATGATGTCGCCCGCGCCGCCCAGCGTGATCGTCACGAAGGCGGGTGTGGGCTGGGGCGTCGGGGTCGGGACGGGCGTGGGTGTGGGCGTTGGGGTTGGCTCGGGCGTGGGCGTTGGCGAGGTGGTCACGGTCGGAGCGGGCGTTTGAGTCGCCTCGGGGAGCAGCAGTCCGCAGCCTGATAAAAGAAGCGCGGCGGCCAGTATCGACAGCAGCGCACACGGTTTCATATCGGTTATCATCCTTCCGCCGGGAAGCCCGGCGCGTACTCGTTTTATATTGTATGAGCGGATCGGTCAGCGTATATTCTCGAAAAGATCGCCGCCCGCAGTATCGGGCCCGACCGCCGAATAAAAAAGCCCGTACTTCGCGGTCGAGTATTTACCGTCGTGCACCCGCACGATGTTCCAGTGAAGCTCCGACACATGATGCTGGAGCGCTTCCTCGGCCACCTCGAACGCGGTTCGTCCTCCGAATCGCGCGAGCGGCACGTTCCAGTCCATCACGATCGGGTTCTCACGATACAGGTGCAGATAGCATTTCTGCACCTGCCACGCGCCGTACCGCTGGGCCGATTCGGGGTACTGCGCGGGATCGGCCGCGGCCGCGACCGCCTGCTGCACCGCCCAAGCGGTAAGCAGATGCGCGCCGTGAACATACTCGCCCTTCACGTCATGGGTGACCACGACCTCGGGCCGGAAGCGGCGGAACTGCTCGACTATGTAGGCGATCGTCTTGTCTTTGCCGCCCCAAAACCTGGCGCACGCATCGAGGGTTTCGCAGTGTCTGTCGGGGAAAGGCCCAAAAACCGGATAGGTGCTGACGCCGCTGGTCCACAGCGCGCCCAGCGCCTCTACCTCGCGCCTCCGCTCCTCCACGGTCATATAGACGACGACGGAGTCCCGCTGCTCCTCTCCGGCATACCGTGGCAGCACGCCTCCGAAGAACACCGTTTCGTCGTCGGGATGGGCCGATATGATCATGAGCTCGGCGTCCCGAACGACGGGCTTCCAGCGCTCGACCCAGGTGGGAAGTTCGCCTGCTCCCAGCACGCGCAGCTCGAAGATAGCGGCGGCCTGATCGCCGCTTTCCATAACGATGCGCGCATGGCGTCGCGGCGTGTGTGACTCCGCTAGGCCGGCGGGGGCGATATCAAGCCCCAGCGCTTGCCCGGCTGCGTCCGCGAGCGGAATAAACTCGTTCCGGGGTCCCTGCGCGCCTCCTATATACGCGTCGGCCCAGCGCTCGCCGTCGGCGGAGAGCTGTACGCGCCATTTCGCCGGACGAACAGACCACGAAAGATACAGTCCGCCCAGCGACTCGCCCTGGGGAACGCGCAGCGCGACCCAGGACTCCTCGTCCGCTTCAGCCTTCCACGCTGTGCCGGTGCTGCGGTCCTGCAGACGCGACGTGGAGCCGTTGGACGCGGTGATCTTCGTCTCCCGCGTCAGATCCGCCGCCTCCACCGCCTGCTGCGTGTCGGCCGCGGCGGGTACGGGCCGCATGAGTGCGGCTGCCGCGATGAGCAGCGCGCTGCAGCATAGCAGTTTCCTACTCAAACTCATAATCGCTCACCGTATCAAGATATGTCAGGAACAGCTCGTCGTCAAGGGGAACCCAGTCGGAGATACCCACGTAGAATATGTCGGGCTGCGTTCGGTGGAACGCCCATTTTACGCCGCCATTATCCTCCGCGTGGGAGTTGAGGACCTCTCCCATGAACGTCATGCCGGTGCTCTGGCCGCCGTCGAAATTGTAGGCGACCGTGCAGCCCAGCTCCTCAAATAGCCGCGCGAACTCCCCAAGCGTCGCGCCTCTGCTTATCTTCTGCCGTCCGTCTACGATGATGCCGTAGTAATACCCCGGTTCCACCATGCCCAGGCCGCTGCGCGGGTTTTTTTGCCGAAGCGAGTGTGTTTTCGTATCGGGCGTGATCTGCCCGTCCTCCAGGAGCGGCGGCCCGAACGAGAACGTAGTGACGACTCCCGCGGCCAGCAGCGATTCGGGCGTCACGTCGTCGCCCTTGCGGTAAACGACAAGTTCGCCGCCCGGATAGATCGTCAGCATATTGTCGAGCAGCTTCTTACGGAATACCTGGCCCTGCCGTATGATGATGCCCGACTTCGTGTTGTTTTCCTCGTTAAACATATCGATGTTGAGGGAGAAGACCGCCTTGTGCTCGATGGCGATTTCGTGTATCTTCCGCTCTTTGGGGACCTTGGGATTGTGGAACGCGAATCCGGTTTTCAGGAATTTGTCGGGGTCCTTCGTATGAATCTCGGCGATATATGCC
>JAAYXU010000055.1 GCA_012515725.1 Clostridiales bacterium
GAACGCAGCCGACGTCCGCGATGCGGCCAGAGCAAAGAATGCGTAGGGCCGCTGAAGCGCCGACTGAAGGGACGAAGGAAACGATGCGCATCGGGGAATTCGCCAGGAAAAACGGGGTGACCGTACGGGCGCTCCGCCACTATGAGGAACTGGGGCTTTTGCGTCCATACCGGGTGGACGATTTCACAGGCTACCGCTATTACCAGCCCGCGCAGAGCGCGCGGCTGTGGCTCATCGGTATGATGAAGCGGCTCGGATTCTCGCTGGGCGAGGTCGCCGATATGCTCCGCAGGTCCGTACTGCGCGAGGAAATGATGCGCGTGCTGGACGAGAAACTGATCGGGGTGCGCCACGAGATGGACTGCGCACTCCTCAGGCGGCAGGGTCTGGAAGCCTTTCAGGCTCGCATATCGGAATGTCCAGCGGGCGTCCCCATCGATATGAAGGAGGTATCCGTGATGACCATGGACGACATAGGAAAGAATCTTCCCGACGAGGATCGGGCACAAATGCTCTACGAGAGGGCATGGGAGCGCTCCTGCGCGAACAATACGCCTCTGTCCATGCTCGTGATGGACCTAGATCACATGCAGCATATAAATGAGGCATTCGGCAGAGAAGCGGGAGACGAGGTACTGGACAGGATATTCAATATCGCCGTGCGCGAGAGCATGCGTTTCCACGACAGCAAGCGGTGTGAGCACAGCTTCGCAGAGCGGGGAAGAAGCGGCAAACTGTTCAGAAAGGGCGGGGACGAGTTCACGATGACGCTGGAGGGCGCGGACGCCGAGGCGGCGCACGCGCTGGCTCAGAGCATATGTGACAAGGTCAGGCAGACCGATTTCTCCTACATCGGCTGCACTGAGCCCATGACCGTCAGCATCGGCGTCGCCGACCGCAGGCACGGGGCGCGCAGCTACCATGAGCTGATTCATCAGGCCGAGACGGCCATGATGGACGCCAAGTCGGGCGGTCGGGACCGAGCGGTTGCATACAGGCCGTGATAATGCGCAGTAGAAGCCCGGCGAGCGCAGGTATATGTGACTTGTGTATGCCTATACTATCTGGCCAGAATTAAGCTGTACCACAAGGGGTAACCCGGATAAGGACGCCAAATAAGAAGGGAAAACAATAACTGCTTTTTGGGCACCAATGTTAATTTTCTGCGTTTTCACAGCATCTGAAATGCAGACAAGGTCTGCTTCAATCTTTTGGGAGATTTCCCTAGCCACAGATAGCGTGTTTCCGGTACCGGAAAAATAGAATACCTTTGTTCGCAACCCAACCCCCCCTCCACTCGCCTGCATCCACGCTCATCTTGAGAGGTTCGGCTACCCCGCCCTCACTTCTCTCATTCCCGGTGTCTGTCGAGCAGCGCGTCCTGCTGACCGGAGTCATAGTACTCCTCCAAATCGTCCGGGTAGCCGGGCAGGCGGCGCCAGGTACCGTCCAGCACAGTCGCGCTGCCGTCTGAGAGCGTGATCTGTATCTTGACGTCGCGCTCCGTCGCGTCAAATGGCGCGGGCAGTACGTGAATGAGATAGTGTACCTCTTCATCGTCTGTGCCGCTGTTCTCGTAGTCCAGGCGCAAGCCGTCCGGACCCTGCGCCCAGGTGGAGAGATCGCCGGACATTCCCGATACCACAAAGCTCCCTTTATCGGTCAGCGTGTCCTTCGTTGGTTCCAATTCACCCCCGTCGCCGTCCGGTATGGCAAGCAGGCTCAATGGTTCGTCGGAGGTATATCCGTCGCGCAGATACAGCGACAGATTTTCGCTAATCCCCTCAGCTTCCACGTTGAACTCCATTTCCATGCCCGGTATGTTTTTGATGAAATCGGATATAAATTCGCCCGCGTCCACGCTCACCTTGAGCCAGAAAGCGCCTGTGTACGCTCCCATCTCCGAATGCATGTCGTGCGGCTCGATCCTGTCCAGGTACAGCTCGCACTCGTAGTTGATGTAGTACCCGGCCTCGACTTCCCGCTGCCATGAGCCGGCAGCCTCTATGACGAAGATACTGGGCTCGTGGGTGGTGCTCCTCTGCTGCGTGTCGCCGGACGAATCATCCGCCGTATCTTCGCTTTCCCGGTCGCTATCGTCGCCGCCGGGTACGCCGGGCAGGGTGGCTGCGGTGGGGGTTGGGGATGCTCCCGGTATCAGGCGGGCGGCTGCGTCGCAACCGGCGCAGGTGCAAAGAAGCGCGAGAGCGAGCAGCAGTATCAGAATCTGCTTCATATGGCGTATCCTCTTTCGTGTTAACTATTAGTCGGGTTGGATTGGAGTCGTATCCCGGTCAGCGTCACCGCATATATTCTAGGCATCCCTGAGCCCATCGCTCCGGTGAGGAGTGAATCACGCGGCCTGCAAAGCTGCTTCGTATGAACCTGAGCGCTGGGTTTCGGCGCACAGCCATCAGGTACTCCGCGTATTCGGGTCTGCGCAGCTCGTCATCTGTCAGGCGGATCGCCTCTCGCCGGAAGCCCACAGCTTCCATGGCTCTGTTAAGCGCGGAGGCAAACGCCTCAAACTCTCCCTGGAAGCGGTATATAAACGTGGCGGCCGATTCACCCGGGGCAACTGCGAACTCCACCGCGGCGGTATGACCGTTTTGTCCGGGAGCGATCATCCAGATCATGCGCCTGTCGTCTGGCGGAGGCTCGCCCGGAGCGGGTTCAGGTGATGGGTCCTCGCCGCGCGCCGCGTCCTCGTCCGACTGCCCCCAGGCGGCAAAGCTTTTTCTGACTCCCACGCGGATGAGCGCCGGTTCGCACAGTGTCTTGAGCATATCATAGCTCTGCGCCGAACGGCTGGCCCGGATCTTCGCCTCCAGCGCCGCCACATAGCCCGGCGCGATGGCCGACAGCGCGCCCATAGGAGCTGCCACGCCCTCTGTCATCAGCCGTGCGATAGCCGACGATTGCGGGGGAGTGAGCGAATTGTCTATCTCCAGCGCGTCGCGAATAGCCCTCTCCCGCAGTGCGCGCAGCCGCGCTGTCAGGGCGTCCCAGAACGGCTCCGTCTCGCGGCCCAGTCTGAAAAACGTGTAGCTCTCGCACGTAATAAGACGCAGCGTGAGCGAAAAATCACCCCTCTCCATCGCGGAGACAAAGCACAGCGGCACGCGCCGCGCGCCGTCATCGGGCGGCAGCACGAGCACGCAATCCTCATACAGCTCGATACGCGCCGTTCCCCGGGCCTCCCGCCCGTCCTCGCGGTACTCGTACCCGCCTTCCGCGCGGATGAGCGGCGTGCCCTGCACGAAAAGGGCCTTGCGCACCTTTGCGTTGTATGCGTCGTACAGCTCGCGGTAAAACGGCTCGCAGGCGTTTCCCAGCCGCGAGACGGTGATAGCGGCGTCGCCGGTTTTTATAACAGCGGCATAGTCCTCCACCGTAAAAGCGCTGATATCCGAGTACGGGATCTCATAAATGTCAAAAAGGGAGGTCAGCTTGAGCGCGTCTTCGCCCACGGCGAGCGCCGCTTCGCCGCTGACGACCGGTGAGCACACATGGCCGACGTAGTCTAAAGGCATGAATGTCTCCTTTATCCCTGCCGCAATGGCCCGCGTCCCGCGGTAAAAGCGGTGAGCGGCGGGGCTTTTATCCCAGCTTGGTTCCGCACTCGCCGCAGAATTTAGTACCGGGTGCGTTCTCATGCCCGCAGCCGGGGCATTTGCCGGATGGCTGCTGGGATGCCATGGGATTGCCACAGTTGTTGCAGAACCGGACGCCCAGCGCGTTTTTAGCCCCGCACCGTGAGCACACGCTCATGGCGAGCGACGCGCCGCAGTTGTTGCAGAACTTGCCGCTGCCCGCAGGTTTCCCGCAGGCCGGGCACGTCGTGGTTTTGCTTTCGATCTTACCCTGCCACACCGTGGCCGTTTCTCCGGCTTCCTCGATGTTCCGGCGCATGGCATCGGCGCGGGCTTTGGCCACGTATACTTCCTGCCGGGGCGCGCATTCCACGCACAGCCCCTCGTCCTCGTTATAGCACGCATCGCACACGTAGTGACTGCACGAATGACAGCGGTGAAAGTGCTGCCTTGCTTCATTCTGCGCCCGTTCGAACGCTTTTTCGTGCTCCTTGTGCCACTCGGGGCTCATGCCCAAAAACCGCTCCGACAGGACGCCGCCTCCACGCTCCGCGGCATATCCGATGCTGGAAAGCCTTCCGCCCAGGAGGCTGCCGACGATGCCCACTCCGGCGGCCAGGCCGCGCAGTCCCTTGCCCTTTTTATATGTTTCCGACTCGATGAAGCTGGACTTGAAGCCGTCCTGGCAGTTGTCGCAATAGAAAGTGAACTGGAATCCCGCGTCTGTAGAATTGTCCTCATAGTTGCGCGTAAATGCTGTGAGCATGGAGCCATCCTCCCGTCCCTATTTTATTTTTTTTCCGCAAGCGGTACATTTGGTATTTTGAAAGAATTGCATTTCGCCGCAGCGGCGATTTTGGCACCTAATCATCAGGCTCGCGCCGCATTGCTCGCACCCCTCGTCCACAAACGTTTGCTTGCCGCATACGGGGCAGGCCACGTACAGCTGGCGGCCGCACCCGGCGCAGACTCTGGATCCCTTTTCGACAGATCTGAGGCACGTGGGGCACAGGTATCCGAACGGGCTGCGGCTGGCGCACTGCGGGCACAGCCGGGAGTCGCGGTCTATGAACGCGCCGCAATGGACGCAGGGCTGCTTGTAGCTGGCCATATTTATCCCCCTGTTTGGCGCCGCGCTCTCTGCAAGAGCTTGCCCGGCGAAAGTGTCGTTCCGCAGGACATACGGCGCGATCATGCGCTCCGCCGCCTACCTGTGGAAATCGTGCTGCACAATGTAGACGTTCAGGTTGCGCTTGCGTCCCCAGGACAGGCATTCCTCGATCGTGCCCATGAAGCAGTCGATCTGCATCGGGTTATTGAAGCGGAATCCGCCGGTGTCCTCGGCTATGCCGTAGCCGTAGCCCGTCACATAGAGCAGTGTGCCGTAGGGTATCGTGTCGGGCGCGACCGCGATGGTGCCGGGGTGCTCGCGCGTACGGGTGTCCTTGGGCCAGGCTCCGGTCGCGGTCCTGTGGCCGGTGTGCGTGTAAGCCGTGGCCTCCATCGACAGCATCTCGATGTACTCGGCCGGTGCTGCGGGAACCACGTAGTCCGCCGGGTTGCTGCTCGTGTGTCCCAGCATTTCCTCGTCTATTTCCTGCCCGACGCCGGGGCGCTTGGTGGGAGACGAGGTGGGCCGGGCGGTGGCCTTGGCGGTGGCCTTCGCAGTGGGTTTGGCCGTGGCCTTGGAGGTCGTCTTAGGCTTGGATGTCGCGGGCTTGCTCCGGGTTCCCTGCAGGACTACCTCGGATGTAGGCTCCTTGACGACCTCGTCGCGTATCTTCTCGCGGCTCATCTCGCGGCCGTCCATGTAGGTGATGCGAACCTCGCGGACGTGCTGACCCATTTCGCCCGCCCGCTCGATTTTCGTCTCACCTTTATAAAGGTCGCTGTCGTCCTTATAAATAACGGGATACTCGATTTCCATCCTTTCGGTGATGACCCTGTTATCGACGCGGATCATCGTGATCTCCATCGAGTCCTTTATCGGCGTGTCGGGCGCGGGCTGAACCACGTCGTCCTCATCGTATGTAACGCCCGCGACAGACAGCGCGTCCGCAACGGTTCCCTGAGTCATATATACGGTATGGGTGGAATCGGCTGTGTATATCTCCAGCCTGAGCCCCCGCGCGATCGTGATGACGACCCCGTCGCTGAGCGGCGTCTCGGGAGGAGGCAGTACCTGATCCTGCTGACCGATATGGATGTCGTAGGCGGCGAGCACAGCATTCACGGTGTCCAGCGTCGTTTCGAGCGCAATCGGCGTCCCGCCGCCCAGCTCCATTTGGATCGTGTGGTGTGTGCGGTCGTAATGCAGACGCGCCAGATGTACCCACAGAACGGTGACGCCTGTTACCACGGCGACCGACGCCAGGCCGATGAGGGCTATACGCAGCCTGACCGGGCGAGCCAGAGCGCGTATCCGTCCGGCGATCGTGATGCGCTGGGCGCGCTCGGTGCGGTAGACCTCGGGGACGGGCGCTCCGGCCTCAGCGGCGGCGCGTGTCCGGGACGCAGGCTCTGTGCGCAGTGGGCTGCGCGGTCTGCGGCACACGCGCTCAAGCCCCGCGGCGGTACGGCGCAGGCGGCTCTTTCCCCGGGCGGCTGCTCGTGGGACGAACGCGACCAGAGAGGACCCGAGAGCGGTGAGCACGGCGAATATTGACGATACGATTCTCAGCGCGCGGTTTCGGGAGTCGTCGGGGCGATTGCGCGGCTTGCCCGGCAGCGTCGGCGCGTCGTCGTCATACTTCTTGAGTATGCCGTGCATGTAGGCTCCCGATTTTGATCCGCTCAGCGAAAATGGATCCATGGATTTGCGGCGCAGCATGGACATGCCTCCTTTCGATCGTTCCCGGACGCGCAGGCTTAGCGCTAAGAACAGATATTCTAAGTGTTACAATTATATTACACGCTGCAGCGAATGTCAATCATGTGGGGAATCGCGTGCGGAAAGCCGCGGATATAGGCTCTAAAAATGGGGAATGCGCCCTGAGCGAATATGTTATTTACCTTAAAAAGGTATGGGATGCCATCTTCGGGCGCTACTATACAGGGGCGTTTTTCCTTGATTTATGCTATCATAAGGTTTAGAATAAGCTAACGGGTATACCGTTTGCGGGGGACGGCAAATGACGGCGGATCCGGTCATGGGGCCGGAAGGGAGGTGTGCCCGCGATGATGCCTTTTCAGAAGGCGTTTCTCAATTCTCCGGAGCTTGGGAGGTATCTCGAGATAGCGGGCTGTACCGTTCATTACCATGAGCAGGGGCAGGGCGCTCCTCTTGTGCTCCTTCACGGGCTTGGATTTTCGCTGTATACATTTCGGGGTATCATTCCCCTGCTGTCGGACTATTACCGGGTCATATCGCTCGATCTGCCCGGATGCGGCTACTCTAAGGGGTTGCCGGGCGAGGGCTCGGTGGAGGACATGGCGGAGGCGCTCCACGCCCTTATTGAGTCGGTAGCGGCGGGCGAGGCGGTCAGCTTGTTGGGTACAGCGGAGGGCGGCATATACGCGCTGGCGCTTTGTCAGAAGTATCCCGATAGGATCGCGGCGCTGGCGCTTGAGAGCCCCGGAAGCCTGACGCGCTACTATCCGTGGCAATGGCAGCACCTGCTGACACCGATCGTGGGAGAGTGGCTGATACGCCGTATGTCGCAGCGGGACCTCGAGCTCATACTGCGGCGGATGCATTTCGACGAAACCATGATACATGAGTCCGAGGTGCACCAATTTCTGCAGCCGTTCGATGACGACGAAACCCGGCGCAATCTGCTGCTCCTGCTACGCCGGTTCGACAACAGGGACGTGTTTAGCGGTCTGGGCGGCATACGCATACCGGTGTGCCTGCTGTGGGGGGACAGCGACCAGTGCCACCCGGCTGCGATGAGCGCGCTGTACAGGAAGGGAATCCCCGATTGCCAGTACCGGGTGCTGCGCAACTGCGGCCACCTGGCGCACGAGGAGCGGCCTGGTGAGTTCGCGGAGTCTGTCCGCGCCTTTCTTGCGGCCAGTCTGCGGCGCTGGCGGCCTTACGAGTGATACGGATGGCGTGACGGAAAGGAGCGGTCATGAAACTGTGGATTGAGCAAATACTGAGTATGGTGAGCGACTGGCAGGCGCCGCGCTGGGCCGGGCCCATTTTCGTCGTCGCGGAGGTTGGCATCATACTGCTGGCGGCCTGGCTGCTGATCAGGCTGAGCCGCCGCCTGCTGGAGCGGGTTATCGGGCTGTCGCGGCAAAACATGAAAATGCCTCTGGATCCGCGCAAGGCAGATACGATGCTGTCGGTGCTGCTCTATATCGTACGGGTTGTGATATGGTTTTCTACGGTCGTGACGATACTCTATCATCTTGGGCTGGGCGGGACGGTCGGCTCCCTGCTGGCTACAGCGGGCATCGGCGGCGTCGCGCTGGGCCTTGGAGCGCAGAGCCTCGTCAGAGACTACATAGGCGGTTTTTTTCTCATATTCGATGATCGGCTTTCGGTCGGGGACTTCGTGACGATCGGAGAGGTGACCGGCACCGTTGAGTCGCTGACGCTGCGCACGACCCAGATACGATGCTGGAGGGGTGAGCTGCACACGATACCAAACGGCGAGATCCGTAAAGTGACCAATATGTCGCGCGGCGCGTACTGGGCCGTCGTGGACATGGCCGTGGCCCACGAAGCGGATATTGAGCGCGCCTGCCGGATTATCGAGGAGGAGGCGGCGGCGTGGGCGGCCGAGAATCCCGATGCGGCCGCGGAAGCCCCCGTCGTTCCGGGCATCATATCCGCAGGGGTCTCCGAGGTCGTGCTGCGCGCGCAGGTCAGGACGACCGCGCCCGCGAATTACGGAATAGAGCGAGCGCTGCGCCTGCGCATCATGCGGCGATTTGACGCCGAGGGCATCGAGATACCCTATCCCCGCCGCGTGGTCATCCACAGAAAGGATTCGGAATGAACGCGATCGAGTTCGGGTTGGGCGATACTGTTCAGATGAAGAAAAAGCATCCGTGCGGCACTGATCTGTGGGTCGTCATACGAACCGGCGCAGATATAAAAATCCGCTGCACCGGATGCGACCGCGTCGTGATGATGAACCGCCCGCTGTTCGAAAAACGCGCCCGCCGCGTCGTACGACGGGCTGGAGAGGAGAGCCCGGCTCCCTCGAAAGGAGACTAGCCGATGGATTACCGACAGCGGCGTCGCACGCCCGCCCGCCGCAGATCAAAGCCCCAAGCGCCAAAAAGCGCGTCCCGTGAAGCGCTCGAGTGGATCGTATGCATACTAGTCGCGGTGGCGCTGGCACTCACATTTAATACTTTCGTGGCGCAGATCATCATTGTGGACGGTACGAGCATGGAGCCGACGCTCATGAACTGGGAGCGTATGCTGGTCACCCGCTTTACATACCGCCTTCGCATGCCCGAGCGGGGAGAGATCGTGATACTGCACTATCCGGATCCCGCTGACCGGGACAACTACGTAAAACGCGTGGTCGGCTTGCCCGGAGATACAGTCGAAATACGTGGCGGAACGCTGTACGTGAACGGCGACGCCATCGACGAGCCGTACATCGCCGCGCGTATGGAGCGCGATCTAGCGCCTGTCGTCGTACCCCAGGGGACGGTGTATGTGCTGGGCGACAACCGCAACGACAGTCACGACAGCCGGTATTCGGACGTTGGCCCGGTCAGTGCCGATCTCCTGCTGGGCGAGGTGCACGCAGTGATCTGGCCTCTGCGCGGTATTCGTACGATGGCCGACTACACGGATCAGTTCGCGCGTGTAGGGGCCGCGACGGGATAGGTATTTTTCCATTTCACGCCCGTCTTTTCCGAATCTATTGTAACATTATTGAGAAAATGTTCCGCTTTTATATTTACGGTCTATACAAAATATTGCATATGCGCTATAATGATTCCACTAGTCCTTGTGGTGGCCGGGCATAAGCCCGGCTCTATCAGTCAGAAGCGGCAAGAGGAGGGTATTCATGCTGGAGCGCATACGCAAGAGAAACGGAAGCGTCGAGGCTTTCAGGAGCGAGAAAATTACGTGGGCCATATTCAAGGCCGCTAATGCCGTTGGTGGAGACGACTGGTCCCGGGCCGAGGAGCTGACCCGCCAGGTGGTGGATATCGCACAGCTTCAGTTCCGTGACGGTATCGCCGAGGTCGAGCAGTTACAGGATATTGTCGAGAAGGTGCTCATCGAGAACGGCCACGCGCGAACCGCCAAAGCCTATATTCTCTACCGCGAGAAGCGCAAGGGCGCGCGGGAAATGAACGCGCTCATCGGCGCGACGATCAATATGTTCTCGGACTATCTGCAGGATCGGGACTGGCTTGTGCAGGAGAACGCCAACACACAGCGCTCGATAAACGGCCTAAACAACTACATACGCGAGATCTTTACCAAGCAGTACTGGCTGCACGAAATATACCCGGACGAGGTGCGCGAGGCGCATGTAAGCGGCGAATGCCACCTGCATGATCTCGGGTTCTTCGGGCCCTACTGCGCGGGATGGGATCTGCGCCAGCTGCTTTTGGAGGGCTTCGGCGGCGTACCCGGCAAGGTCGAGTCCAGCCCCGCCAAACACCTTCGCTCGTTCCTTGGCCAGATTGTTAATTCGACGTTTACGACGCAGGGCGAAACCGCCGGCGCTCAGGCGTGGAGCTCGATCGACACATACTGCGCCCCGTTTATTCGCTACGACGGGATGACGTACGAGCAGGTGCGCCAGACGCTGCAGGAGTTCATATTCAATATAAACGTCCCAACCCGCGTGGGATTCCAGTGCCCTTTTTCGAACCTGACGTTCGATATACAGGTTCCCGCGACGCTGCGCGACCAGCCGGTCATATGCGGCGGACGATACAGGGACGATACCTACGGCGATTTCCAGGCCGAAATGGACATATTTAACCGGGCTTTCTGCGACGTGATGCTCGCGGGAGACGCGAAGGGACGCGTATTCACGTTCCCTATACCGACCATAAACGTGACCCGCGACTTCGACTGGGACAGCGAGGTCGTCAACGATTTCATGAGGATCACATGCAAGTACGGGATTCCGTATTTCTCGAACTATATAAACTCGGATCTCTCGCCCGAGGACGCGGTATCGATGTGCTGCAGGCTGCGCATCGACACGACGGAGCTGCGCAAAAGGGGCGGCGGGCTGTTCGGCTCAAATCCGATGACGGGCTCTATCGGCGTATATACGATCAACCTGCCGCGCATCGGCTACCTGTCGAAGACGAAGAGCGAATTCAAGGCGCGGCTTTGGCGGCTTATGTATCTGGGAAAGACCAGCCTGGAGTTAAAGCGCAAGATCGTCGAGAACCAGACAGAGAAGGGCCTCTACCCGTACTCGGCGCACTATCTGCGTGACATAAAGGCCCGCACCGGCAGATACTGGCACAACCATTTCAATACTATCGGCATCGTCGGCATGAACGAGGCCGCGCTAAACTTCATGGGCAGGGACCTGACCACCCGCGAGGGACAGGCTTTCGCCACCGAGATACTCGAGTACATGCGCGGCGTGCTCCTGGAGATACAGGAGGAGACCGGCAACTTCTACAATCTGGAGGCGTCGCCCGCCGAGGGGTGCAGCTACCGGCTGGCCCAGATAGACCGCAAGCGCTATCCCGGCATCATCACCGCGGGCGAGGACGCGCCCTATTATACGAATTCCTCTCAGCTGCCGGTCGGATTTACCGACGACATATTCGAGACGCTGGACCTGCAGGACGAGCTGCAGAGTCTGTATACGGGCGGCACGGTGCTGCACCTCTATCTGGGCGAGCGCATCGAGGACATCGAGGTCGCAAAGAAGCTCATTCGCACGGTGTTCATCCGCTACAAGCTGCCCTATATATCGCTTACGCCCACGTTCTCAATATGCAGCGACCACGGCTATATCGCGGGCGAACACTTCACGTGCCCCGAGTGCGGCAAGCCCGCAGAGGTATGGTCGCGCATCACCGGGTATCTTCGACCGGTGCAGAACTATAACAAGGGGAAGCGGGAGGAGTACCGCCAGCGCAGAAAGTTCGTGATCGACGAGCCAGCGGCGCGGGAAGCAATCCGGTGAACATCGCGGGGCTGGTGAAAAGTTCGCTCGTAGACTTTCCCGGCCACATCGCAGCGGCCGTGTTCACGCCCGGCTGCAATTTCGACTGCTTCTACTGCCACAACCGACCGCTACTGTCGGCAGACGCTCCGCTTCTTTCCGGAGAGGAGGTTATGTCGTTCCTGCGGCGGCGGGCAGGCCTCCTGGAGGCAGTCGTCGTCACCGGCGGCGAGCCTACGCTACAGCCCGGACTTGCTGAGTTTATCCGCGCGGCGCGCGCCCTTTCGTACCGGATCAAGCTGGACACGAACGGCAGCCGACCCGAGGTCGTCGACGCGCTGCTTCGCGAGGGACTCATAGACTTCGTAGCGCTCGACTATAAGGCGCCGTTCGAGCGCTATCCCGAGCTGTGCGGAGCGGCCGCCGATCCCGGCCCCGTTCGCCGCACGATGGCGCTCCTGCGCGAGCGGGGCGTCGCGTACGAGCTGCGCACCACATTTGTTCCGCAACTGACGGTGGACGATATCGCCGCGATGACGGCCGAGGTCGCGCCTATACCGCGCTACGCGCTGCAGACATACCGCCCGCCCGAAGTATTTCGGCAGGAGGATCGTTTCCGCGTTTTAGCGACGCCGCATCCGCCCTCGGCGCTGAAAGCCGCGGCGGCCGCGGCCGAGCCCCACGCGGGGACGATCGTCATGCGGTAGCGGCGTATCAATACTGACAGTAAAAAACGTTGTGAGAAAAATAAAAAGAACTGTGGCAGAATTGATATGGATGTTTTTTGCTACTGACAGATTAATACGGACGGGTAGAAGGGGAGTGCTGCGGTAAAATTACGGTTTTCGTAGCGCATTTGACAAATATTTCGATTTACCGGGGTAAAAAAGGAATTTCCTCCATATATGCTGAATGAAAATTGCCGAGAAAGTTTAAACGTTTGACAGGTAGTTTATTTAACTATATAGCTGAACTCGGTATATTGAGAAATTTGCAGGAATTTTCAACGGCTGTCGGGAGTGTGTCAGGATGCGCAGTTATGTCATTCAAATCAACAGATACCGGATCAACCTTAAAAAGAAAGACTTTTTGGTTATCTCTTACTTA
>JAAYXU010000056.1 GCA_012515725.1 Clostridiales bacterium
GCTACTATATCAGCTCACTCAATGTGTCGGCGGAAGTAATGGCTTCTTATTTGCGCGGACATTGGTCGATTGAAAACCAATTGCATTGGTTACTGGATGTAGCCTTGAAAGAGGATGCTTCCCTTATCCGTACGGATCATGCGCCTGAAAACTTCAATGTATTGCGAAAAGTTGTACTCAATCTGTTGCGAAACACCCCTACAGATAAGAAAACTAGCATCAAAGGGAAAATGCTCCGCGCTTCCATGAATACCGATTTCCTTGAGCTGGTTTTATTTGGATAGTAAATGAATTCGCCCTGCGATAGCTTGGAGCGACAGTGCGCTCGCCAGCCACGTTTAGCGGAAAATACGCTTTTTTCTTGACACAAAATCAATGTGCGGGGTATAATCCTTCCTATAAGAGGCGATGACGGGAAGAGTAGGATGCGGCGGCCACGCTCAGAGAGCCGGACAGTGGTGAAAACCGGTCGGGACGCGCGTTTGAACATGGCCCCTGAGCCCCGCAGGCGAAGACTTGAGTCGGCGGCGGGTTCTGCCCGTGACAGCAGGACTGCGGTAATAGCCGCAGAGTGAGATGCCCTTTATCGGGGCAATCAGGGTGGTACCGCGACAATCCTCGCCCCTGTACGGGCGGGATTTTTATTTTATTAGAGCAGGAAGGATAGAAAGATGACCAAATCGACGTTTTATATTACGACGCCCATCTATTATCCCAGCGACAAGCTGCATATAGGGAACACATATTGCACGGTATCAGCCGATACGATGGCGCGGTACAAGCGCCTGCGGGGGTACGACGTATATTTCCTCACCGGCACCGACGAGCACGGCCAGAAAATACAGCGCATCGCCGCGGAGAACGGCGCTACGCCCAAAGAGTACGTCGATAAAATTGTGGAGGGCATACTCAAGCTGTGGACGCTCATGCAGGTGAGCTACGACGGATTCATCCGCACCACCGACCCGGCCCATGAGCGGGTGGTTCAGCAGATATTCGAGCAACTCTACCGCCAGGGGGACATTTATAAGGGCGCATACGAAGGCTGGTACTGCACCCCCTGCGAGAGCTTCTGGACCGATTCTCAGCTCCATGACGGCAAATGCCCCGACTGCAAACGCGCGGTGGAGAAGACCAGCGAGGAAGCCTATTTCCTCCGCATGTCCAAATACCAGGACTGGCTGCTCGACTATATTAAAAGCCATCCCGATTTCATCGTCCCCGCCTCGCGCGCCAATGAGATGATCCGCAACTTTATAGAGCCGGGCCTTGAGGACCTCTGTGTGTCCCGCACGACATTCACATGGGGCGTGCCGGTGACTTTCGATCCCGGCCACGTCGTATATGTGTGGATCGACGCGCTTTCCAACTATATCACGGCGCTTGGATATGGCAGCGACGACGACAGCCTGTACCGGAAATACTGGCCCGCGGACATTCACCTCGTCGGCAAGGATATCATCCGCTTCCATACGATCATATGGCCGATCATGCTCCATGCGCTGGGTCTACCCCTTCCCCATCAGGTCATCGGCCACGGCTGGTGGACCGCCGACGGGGAAAAGATGAGCAAATCCAAGGGTAACGTCGTGGATCCCGTGACGCTTGTCAACCGCTACGGGCTGGACGCGATCCGCTACTTCCTGCTGCGCGAAATGCCCTTTGCCGCCGACGGCGACTTTACGCACCGTTCACTCATTAACCGGATCAACTCGGACCTCGCAAACGATCTGGGGAATCTGGTTCACCGCACATCGGCCATGACGCGGAAATACTTCGAGGGCATACTCCCTGCGGCAGGCCCCCGCGACGCGCTGGACGAGGAAATACGTGCCGAAGCCGACGCGCTTACCGGAAAATACACGGAGTCTATGGACCGGATGTATTTCTCACAGGCGCTTGGCGATATATGGGGCTTCGTAGGCCGGCTTAACCGCTACATCGACCAGACCAGCCCCTGGACGCTCAACAAAAACGCCGCCGACCGGGAGCGGCTGGGAACCGTACTCTATACGCTCACCGAAGGCCTCCGGGTCGTCGCGGTGCTGCTCACGCCCTTCCTCATACACGCGCCGGGCATCATTTTCGACCAGTTTTCAATTGGCGCGGCGTATCAGACATGGGAGAGCGCACTTTCCTTTGGAGTCCTTCCCTCCGGCGGCCGCGTCAAGCAGGCTCCGGCGCTCTTTCCCCGGCTGGACGTCGAGGAAGAGCTTGCGGCCTTCGCGCCGCAGCAGGTTCCGGCCGACGAGCCGCCCAAGCTCGAGATCACGTTTGAAGACTTTCAGAAGCTCGACCTGCGGCTGGCCACCGTCGTCGCCGCGGAGAACGTGCCAAGAAGCGACAAACTGCTCAAGCTGACGCTCCGCGTGGGCGGTCAGACCCGCACTGTTGTCAGCGGCATCCGCTCCGCCTACTCTGCCGAGGACATGGTGGGAAAGCAGGTGGCGATCGTCTATAACCTGAAGCCCGTCAAACTCCGGGGAGTTCTTTCGGAGGGAATGATACTGTGCGGCGAGGGTGCCGATGGCGTGCTGCGCCTTATCACAGCCGAGCCGGGGCTTACGGATGGCGCGGAGATCGGCTGATGCGCCTGTTTGATACGCATGCCCATCTTGAGGACGAGCGTTTCGACGGCGACCGCGACGCGGTCATCGCCGCAATGCGGCGCGAGGGCGTGGCGCTGTGCGTCACCGTGGGCTGCGACATCGAAACATCTCGGGCCGCCGTCGCGCTTGCCCGGACACACTCCCGCCTGTACGCGGCGGTGGGCGTGCACCCGCACGAAGCTTCGGTGTGGAGCGGCGAATGCGCGGCGCAGATAACCGAAATGGCCGCCGACGCGCGCGTGGTCGCGCTGGGAGAAACCGGCCTCGATTACCACTACGACCACTCCCCCCGCGAGGCACAGCGCCTGGCGCTGCGCGATCAAATGGCGCTGGCGGCTGATCTGGGACTGCCGGTCATATACCATGTGCGGGAGGCGTGGGGCGACTTCCTGCCGCTCATTCGGGGCGCGGAGCATCGTGGCGTCATGCACTGCTATTCAGGCAGCGTCGATTCGGCCCGCATATGCCTTGACGCGGGCCTCTACATATCTTTTTCGGGTACCGTGACATACAAAAACGCGGCAAAACTGCTGGACGCGGCCCGGTATGTCCCCGCCGACAGGCTGCTCATAGAGACCGATTCGCCGTACCTTGCCCCCGAACCCGTGCGCGGAAAACGAAACGAACCGCGCTGCGTCGTCCACATCGCGCGGCGGCTCGCCGCGCTGCGGGGCGTTCCGGTGGAGGAGCTGGCACAAACCACGATGGAAAACGGGCGGCGGCTCTTCGGCATACCTGGCGATATTGAATGAAGGAGCCTTCCATGTCCAATACGTACGTCTATCCCTATAAGAACGCGCTGTACATCAACCTGACCAACCGCTGCTCCAACGACTGCGACTTCTGCCTGCGGCGCACAAGCAACGGCGTGGGCGAATACAACCTCTGGCTGGACGGCGAGCCCGACGCGGCGGCCGTGCTGGCCGCGGTCGACGGATATGGCCTGCGTCAGGTTTCCGAGGTGGTATTCTGCGGATTCGGAGAGCCCACGATGGCGCTGCCCGTATTGCTTGACGCGGCGCGGGGTATCCGCGCGCGCCGTCCGGATCTGCCCATCCGCATCAACACAAACGGCCAGGCTAATTTGATACACGGCCGCGACGTGACGGGCGAGCTAGCGGGGCTCGTCGATATAGTATCGGTCAGCCTCAACGCGCCCACCGCGGAAGAATACGACGCGCTGTGCCACCCGGAGCACGGCCCCGCCGCGTTCGACGCGGTTCTCGATTTCTGCCGGAAATGCGCCGCGCGCGGCATTCGGGTCACTATGTCGGTGATCGATACGCTGGGAGAGGAAAAAATCGCCGCCTGCCGGAAGATTGCCGGGGATGCGGGCGCGACGCTGCGGGTCAGACCCTATATCGGTTAAGCCGGTCTATTTTTGTAAATGAATGTCGTGCGACGTTCCTTCGCAAGGCACTCGGCCGCCATGGTGGCTTACGCCCACTAAACCATGGCCACCTTCGTCTGTTGCCGCTTCGTATTTTGGTGGGCGCTCCGCAGGACTCCATCCGGGTCCCCGGGCCCCGCAAGTTGCGTCAATGACACCTCAACGCCTTGTTTCTCACCATATCCTTAATAAGTGACCGTATCAGGAGCGCTCGCTTCCGTCGGCGATAATGGATATGAAACGGGTCGGCTTACCTCCCAGCGCGTTCATCGCGTGCTCCCGGCCCGAATCGAAGTAAATCGAATCGCCCGCCTCCAGCACCACGCCATGGGAACCGATCATGATGTGCAGGGTTCCTTCCAGCACGTATACGAACTCCTGCCCCACATGGGCATACCGATTGAGCGTCCCTTCCCGGGGAGCGACCTCCACAAGAAACGGCTCCATGGTCTTGCCGCTCATGCCGTATGCCAGGCTCTGGTACTTATAGTCCCTGCGGCGGTCCACCGAAGCGCCCTTACCCCGGCGCACCACGAAAAATGAACGCATGCGGGGCTCGTCTCCGGTAAGCAGCACCGGCAGATCCACCGCGTACAGGCGGGCCAGCCCATACAGGAAGCTCACCGGTATATCAGTCTCCCCCGATTCGTACTCGCGGTAGGTCCCGAGCGGAACGCCGGCTTTTTCGGCCACGTCCTCCTGTGTGTATCCCGACAGCTCCCGCAGACCCCGGATGCGCATGGCTACCATTCTGATCTCCTCGGACAACGGTATCACCGCTCCTTTCGATCGCTAATGTGTCTCCGGATAGATTATAGCAGAGCGAACCGTTCAGAGCAAGATTTACCGTATTTCATGGAGCGGGCTTGTTCCTGCCCGGCGGGAGCAAGCCTCGGCCAGCGGACAGCCTTTCGGAATTCGTTGTTGTCTTTGCTTACCGCAGCCGCTATAATGAATGGCATGCGAAAGGAGCGGAGCGCATGCAATTCCTGCAAAAGCTGTCAAACGGGATGATCGTAACCGGTGAGCACATGAATACGACTCCGGCGGTGTCGATGGGATTCTGGATCCGGACGGGCGGCATGAACGAAGCGCCCGGGGAAAGCGGGATCTCTCATTTTCTGGAGCACATTTCCTTTAAGGGAACGCCTACCCGCACCGCGCGGGATATCGCGGTCGAAATGGACGAGGTCGGCGGGACGCTGAACGCCTTTACAACCAAAGAAGAGACCTGTTTCTATGTCAAGGTGGCGCAGCAGCATATCGGTCTGGGGCTCAATCTGCTCACCGACATACTGTACCACTCCCTGATGGACGGGGATTTCATCGAGCGGGAAAAAAGCGTTGTACTCGACGAGATAGCGCAGGCCGACGACAGTCCCGAGGACCGGGTCCACGAGCTGCTGTACGAGTGCTATTACAAGGGGCATCCGCTCGCCCAGCCGGTGCTGGGCGCCAAGCGCGTCATCTCATCCCTGACACGCGAGAAGCTCGTCGATTTCCGCCGCGCCCACTACGCGTGGGATAATACGGTATTCTCCATCGCGGGCAGCTTTGACGAAAAGACCGTTTTCGAAGCGCTCGAGGGAATCGTGCCGGGCAGCGCGCAGGAAACGTCCGCGCCTCTACCGCAGGCGCACCGGCGGGGCGGGGAGCGTACGGTCCGCTACGATGTAAAGTCCGTGGAGCAGCTCCACATCGCGCTGGCTTTCCCGGGCGTTGAGCGGGATCACCGGCTGATGATTGCGATCAACGTGCTTAATAATATCGTGGGTGGTGGCATGAGCTCGCGCCTTTTTCAGACACTCCGGGAAGAGTTGGGGCTCGTATACGGCATATTCACCTATCCGGTGTACCACTCGTGCGGCGGCATGGTGGTCGTCGATACAGGCACGATCGATCGGAACGGGCCGCAGGTACTGGAAAAGATACGCGAGGAGATCCGCCGGATCGTAGCGGACGGCGTCACTGAGGAGGAGTTCACAAGGGCCAGAGAGCAGCTCAGGGGTAACTTCATACTCAGCCGGGAAGGCATCGAGAGCCGGATGAGCGGCGGGGGCCGCAGCGTACTTTTCTACGGGCGCAGGCGCACCGAGCAGGAGACGCTCGAGCGGATCGACCGCGTGACGCGGGATGACGTCATGGAGGCAGCGCGGACGGTGTTCGATTTTGACCGTATGGCAGCCGCGTTCGTGGGCCGCAAGGGCGGCAAAAAGAGCATCGAGGGAATGCTGGAAGCCTGGTAGACAGCGGGGAAAGGGGAAAACACAGTTTGAAGGATAAGCTTGACACGATATTCGCGCTGCAGCGCCGGTTCGACGAGGATCTCGCGGCCAGGAGGGATCTGTCGGACATCACCCGCGAGCAGTGGATACAGAAGGAGACCCTGGCGATGCTTTCTGAGCTCGCCGAGCTCATCGACGAGGTGAATTTCAAATGGTGGAAGAATCCAAAGCCCGTCGACGACGACAGGGTCAAGGAAGAGCTGGTCGACATACTCCATTTCTTCGTCAGCATGTGCATCAAAATGGGCATGGACGCCGATGAACTGTGCGGCCGGTATATCAGGAAGAACGAGGAGAACTTCAAAAGGCAGCGCGGTCTTTCGGATAAGGAGGGCTACGCCGCAGATAACCCGATACCATAGCGATACCTCCCCCTTACGTCATATGCAGGAACACGCGCACAGGATCGTCGCCCAGCACGACCGGCACAAGCGGCGCGCCCTTGCCTCCTGGCGTCTCGATCGGGAATTCCTCGGAGGAAATACGGGTCACTGCGCCGCTCTTCTGCAGCACGACGATATCCGCGGGCTCCTTGACGCGATCCACAAAGACCACCGCCTCGCCGTTGCTGCCATTCTTCATGAACGTAAAGATTTTCGTTCCCTTCACGGCACGGTTTCTGCCGGGAGAAAAGTCGAGCGTCAGCAGTCTTTTCCCATATCCCCGGTCGGTGAGCGCCACAAACTCGCCTTCCCCGTCGGAGTGGCAGACATAGATCATTTCGTCACCGTCATCCAGCGTCATCACCTGCACGCCCCGGGCGGTGCGCCCCATCTGGCTGATCTGCGAGTAGTTAAGCTGCAGCGCCATGCCCTTGCGGGTAAAGAACGTCGGGGCCAGTCCCCGTTGGCACAGCCCGACATGCAGCACCTCGTCGCCCTCACGCACGCCGCAGGCCGCGTATTTTCGGCTGCGGGTATCGTACTGGTCGAGCGCGGTACGCTTAGCCATGCCGCCGCGGGTCACGAACAGCAGCTCTCCCTTGACCGGAAGGCGATCGGCGCATATCGCTCCAGCTATATGGGTACTTTTGCTGAAGCTTTTCAGGAGCGTCGAAAGATGCGCGCCGCGGCTGGCCCACCGCGATTCGGGTATCTGCGAGACGGGAAGCTGGTACATGTTGCCATCGCCCGTAAATACGTACAGCGTATAAGCGGTCGTACCCGGCATGACGGCCATAATCGAGTCAGCCGGGCTCAGATCGTCAGGGAACGCCTGTCGGTCGGAACGGGAGTAAGTCTTCTGGGGTAGCCGCTTGGCGTAGCCCTCGCGGCTGACCGTAACCACCACATCCTCGACGATCACGAAATCCTCGGCGTTGAACTCGACGATCTTGTTGTCGTCCAGTATCCGTGTGCGGCGCGCGTCGGCGTATTTCTTTTTGATATCGAGCAGCTCTTTTTTCACAACGCCGCGCAGCTTCTGTTTGGACGCGAGTATCGCCCTGAGCTCGGCGATGAGGCTGCGCACCTCGGCAAGCTCCTTTTCGAGCTTTTCGACCTCCAGCGCGGTGAGACGCTGCAGCCGCATATCGAGTATGGCCTGCGCCTGCACACCGGTTAGTTTGAAGCGGGACATCAGGCGCTTTTTCGCTTCAGGAACCGATGCCGATGACTTGATGAGCGCGATCACCTCGTCGATGTTGCGGATCGCGATGAGCAGCCCTTCGAGTATGTGCTCGCGGGCTTCGGCTCTTTCCAGGTCGAACCGGATACGGCGGGTGACCACCTCGAGCTGGTGGCGGATATAGTGCTCCAGTATCGCCTTGAGTCCCATCTGCCGGGGTTTACCGTCGGCGATGGCCACCATGTTGATGCCGTAGCCCACCTGGAGATCCGAGTACTTGTACAGGTACTGCAGTATCTTCTCCGCGTCGGCGTCCTTCTTCACCTCGATGACGGCCCGCATGCCTTCCCGGTCGGATTCGTCGCGTATGTCGGATATGCCCGCCAGTATGCCCTTCTTGTCCTCGCAGAGCTTGAGTATTTTTTCGAGCATGGCGGCCTTATTGACCTGATAGGGTATCTCGGTAATGACGATCAGTGATTTACCGGCGGCGGCTTTCTCGACCGCGCACCGCGCGCGTATGCATATGCGTCCCCGACCGGTCTCGTAGCCCTCACGGATACCCTGCGTCTCGAGTATCGAGCCGCCGGTGGGAAAGTCCGGGCCGGGAACAAGCTTCATGAGCTCGTCCAGCGTGATGCTGGGCTTATCGATCATCGCGACGGTGGCGTCGATGATCTCGCCCAGATTGTGCGTGGGGATGTTGGTAGCCAGGCCCACCGCGATGCCCACCGCGCCGTTCACGAGGAGATTGGGAAAGCGGCCCGGAAGCAGCACCGGCTCCTTGAGCGTATCGTCGAAGTTGAGTGCGAAGGGAACGGTATCCTTGTCGATGTCGCGCAGCAGCTCCATGGCAAGCGGAGCAAGGCGTACCTCTGTGTAGCGCATCGCCGCGGCCCGGTCGCCGTCGACGGAGCCGAAGTTCCCGTGTCCGTCGACGAGTATGCCCCGCATAGAGAAATCCTGGGCCATACGCACCATCGCGTCGTATATCGATGTGTCCCCGTGCGGGTGGTATTTTCCCATCGTGTCTCCGGCGATACGAGCCGACTTCTTGTGGGGCTTGTCGGGGGTATTTGCTAGCTCCATCATCGTATAGAGGATACGCCGCTGCACGGGCTTGAGCCCGTCCTCTACACGGGGAAGCGCTCGTTCCATGACGACGTACTCGGCGTAGGGCATCATCGAGCTGTGCATCACGTCCTCGAGCGACTGGGGGATGATGGTCTCATTGATGACGATATCGTTCTTTTTCCTGCGGGCCATCAGCGCGCTCCTCCCAGCTTCTCAAATTCATCGGAGTGGTTGAAATTCGCATACCTAGCGATATAGTCCCGCCGCCTGTCGACCTTGTCCCCCATGAGCGTCGTCACCCGGCGGTCTGCTTCAGCCACGTCGTCCAGCGAGACGCGCAGCAGCTTGCGGCCGTTGGGGTTCATCGTCGTTTCCCAGAGCTGCTCGGCGTCCATCTCGCCCAGACCCTTGTAGCGCTGCAGCGTATAGTTGCTCTTGCCCTTTGTCAGCTTCTCCAGCTCCCCATTGTCGTAAGCGTACTCTATGGATTTGCCGGTGCGCACCCGGTAGAGCGGCGGAAGCCCGATATACAGGTGGCCGTTCGTTATTAGCTCCTTCATGTAGCGGAAGAAGAACGTGAGCAGTATGGCGCGGATATGCGCGCCGTCCTGGTCGGCGTCGGAGAGTATGATTATCTTATTGAAGCGCAGGTCGGCGATATTGAAATCGTCGTCGAATCCGCAGCCCAGCGCCGTGATGATCGAGCGGAACTCCTCGTTTGCAAGCACCGCGTCTATACGCTTTTTTTCGGCGTTGAGGGGCTTGCCGCGCAGCGGCAGTATGGCCTGAAAGCGGCGATCCCGGCCCTGCTTGGCGGAACCGCCCGCCGAATCGCCCTCGACGATGAAAAGCTCGTTTTCTGCGGGATTGCGCCCGGTGCACGACGAGAGCTTTCCCACGAGCGGCGCGGCTTCCAGGCTGGTCTTTTTGCGGGCCAGTTCCTTTGCCTTGCGGGTCGCCAGACGGACCTTGGCGGACTTGATGGCTTTTTCCATTATGATTCCTGTGGTTTCTGCGTGCTTGAGATCGTCCAGCCAGGCCGCCAGCTTGTCGCCCACCAGCGTTTCCACCGCCTTGCGCGCGTCGGCGTTCCCGAGCTTGGTCTTGGTCTGCCCCTCGAATTGGGGATTCTGCATCCGGATCGCGATAACCGCCGTCATGCCCTCCCGGAAATCCTCGCCCGCCATCGGGGTTTCCTTCTCCTTGACCAGATTGTTGCGCCGTATATAGTCGCCCATGACCTTCGTGACCGCCGCCCGGAATCCCGTTTCGTGCATGCCGCCCTCGATGGTGGGTATGTTGTTTACATATGAAAATATGCTCTCGGTGTACGCGTCGGTGTACTGTATCGCCACCGAAACGTGTATGCCGTCCTGCGTACCCTCCAGCAGTATGGGACGCGCGAAGAGAGTGGTTTTTTCCTCATTGAGATACCGCACGAAGTCCGTAAGGCCTCCGTCGTATGCGTATTCCTCGGGCGCGTACTCGTCCGATCGCTCGTCGGCGAACGTGATTTTCAGCCCCCTGTTGAGAAACGCCAGTTCCTTGAGGCGCTTGGCGATCGTGTCATGGTTCCAGTTGAGATGGTCGAACACGTCAGCGTCGGGCAGGAACGTGACTCGGGTGCCCTTTTCGTATGTTTTTCCCACCACCTTAAGCGGGCCGGTCGGACGGCCGGGCTGCATCTTACCGCTTCGGTTCTTTTCGCTAACATACTCCTGCCTGTATATCTGTCCGTCCAGATGGACTTCCACCGACATACGCTTTGACAGCGCGTTGACCACCGAAGCGCCCACTCCGTGAAGGCCCCCCGAATACGCGTAATTTTCCGAGCCGAATTTGCCGCCGGCGTGAAGGCGCGTATAGACCACCTCGACGCCAGAAATTTTCAGCTGCGGATTAATATCCACCGGTACGCCGCGGCCATTGTCGGTCACGGTGACGCTGGCGTCGGGGTGCAGCGTGACTGTAACCTCGTCGGCATAGCCGCCCATGGCCTCGTCTATTGCGTTGTCCACGATCTCCCAGAGCATGTGGTGAAGCCCCGATGAGCCGGTGCTGCCTATGTACATGCCCGGGCGCATCCGTACTGCCTCCAGCCCTTCGAGTACCTTAATACTGCTGGCAGTATAACCTGTCGGCATGAAGTCCTCCTTAGTGCGCTACATATGGTATTTCTTATCTATAGTACCACTACTCGTGGGTTTTGAAAAGGACCAGTTTGAAAAAGCCCCGTATCTTCATGCGGTTCGTGAATGCAAGAAGCAGCGTATTTAGCAGCCATACAAGCAGTATAGAAGACGGAAACGCGCGAACGGCCAGGTATACGCCCATGAGCGCGATGCCCATGACGGCCGCGAAGCCGTCGATATCCGAAGGAATCGGTTTCCCGCGCGACAGGAGCTTGGCCGACGCCGAATACAGCGCGAGCATGACAGCGTAAACGAGCGACGCCTCAAAGTCCGTTACCGCGCTCCACACGCCGAACGTCACCGCGATAGCCTTGCCTCCCCTGCCCCTGAGAAAAGGGGAAAAGGCGTGGCCCAGCAC
>JAAYXU010000057.1 GCA_012515725.1 Clostridiales bacterium
AAGTCCGCTCCACTGCGCGGCGTCCTGCGGATCTTCCCCGGAGCGCGTGATAATCGAGAGGCGTTCCCTGACGGCTGTCTCGATCCGCTGCCATGCCTGCCCGCGCACCGTATAGTAGCAGGCGATATAGGCCGCTGCGCCCATGACGAGGGTCGCGGCCAGATAGAGCAGCACATAGAGGCCCGTAAAGCCGCCGATTATCTTTCCGCGTATCGAACCGGCGCGGCGCTTGTCTTTCTTACTATCGGCTCTGGCCATCGGACCGCTCCTCCTCCCGTATCGTGTAACCATAGCCCCGGATGGTTTCGATCACCGTTTCCCCGAAACGCTCGTCGATTTTCCGGCGCAGGTATGATATGTAGACGTCGACGACGTTTGTTTCCCCCACATATTCGAAGCCCCATACTTCGGTGAGTATCCGCTCCCGGGACAGCGCCGAGTTCTTGTTCATGAGCATATAGCGCAGCAGCTCGTATTCCCGGCGCGTGAGCTCCACCGGGGTCCCGTTCCAGCGCACGCAGCGCTCGCCCTGATCCAGCGTGAGCTGCCCGCGACTCAGCGTAGTCCCGGCTCGCGGCGCGTCGGCGTTTTGACGGCGCAGGGCCGCACGGATGCGGGCCAGCAGTTCCTCGATATGAAAGGGCTTTGTCAGATAATCGTCGGCGCCCACGTCGAGCCCCTGCACCTTGTCGGTCACCTCGTCGCGGGCCGTGAGCATGATGACGGGCACATCCGACGCGCGGCGGATCCGGCGGCACACCTCGATGCCCGAAAGGCCGGGCAGCATGAGGTCCAGGAGCACGAGATCGGGCGACTCGCGCAGCGCCGCTTCCAGCCCGCCGGGCCCGTCGCGGGCGGTCAGCACGCGGTACCCCTCGTGCTCGAGCTCCAGCGCGACGAAGCGCGCGATCCTGGCGTCGTCCTCTACGATGAGGATCCTTGCCGGCGTTTCCATGAGCGGTCTCCGGCTACTCGACGACGACGGTATGCTCGCCGTCGTCGCTCTCGGACACGGTATCCTCCGGATAGCGCGCCATCGCCTCCTCGGGCGGCAGCACTCCCGTTTCGACTGCCGTCAGGCGGCTCTCGCAGCGGAGCGGAGGCTCTATGTGCACGCTCGCGCGGGAAAGAAGCGCGCATACGTACACCGTGAGGAAGCCCAGCATGACGATGGTATAGCCGCGGTAGGTGAATATATTGGTGATGATAAGCAGCAGATAGACGATCCAGACCGGGATGTGCAGAAACACACGATCCCGCCGCTCCACCCGCAGCGTGTAGAGAAATATGCCCGCGATTCGGTCCCATATATCCGCGCCCGTTCCGCCTTCTCCCGCCTTTGCCTTACTGCGCATCAGGTAGTAGGCCGCCAGATCGGCGTCGCCGCGAGCCTTTGCCAGCGCGCGGTCGGCCTGCTCGAACGTAACGCCTGTTTTCTGCCGGAGCGCTTCGATAGACTCATAGCTTTTTTTCATGGTTCTGGCTCCCTTCGGGATGATACGCCCATCATACTCCGAAAAGTCGTGCGAATCCATTGAGAATAAATTAGAATTGCATTAAAAACCCATTAGAATAAAAATGTATGCGAAAAACCAGCGCTAAGTCGCCTTGCTGTGCCGGTCGGCGTAGCTGCTGGCGCAGTAGCTTTCGGGCTTGATGCGCGGTATGAACACAAGACCGCGGGCCATGCTCATCATCTCGGTGATGTAAGCGCTTGTGGGGCCGTTGCGGCCGATATCGATATGAAACTCGAACGAAATATCTCCCGGGCCGCGGTGGAGCACGTCGTATATGCGCGCGATGCGAGTATCGTCAAACAGGTAGGTAAGCTGAAGCGAGGAGAGCGTTTCCAGCGACAGCTTCTCCCGCAGATTCCGAATGGACCGCTTGACGCGGTTGCGCGAATAAAAGCCGATCGCGCCCTTTCCTACCCTGTGAACCAGTATGCAGGTGACAAAAAGCGTATCGCGTCCTGAGGACTGCGAGTCGCTGCCTACCGATATGCAGTAGTGCGCGGCGGGATCCTCCAGGAGAAACTCGAGTATCGCCTCAAATACCTGGCTAAACGGCAGCGTACCAAGGCGCATGTTATGAAACAGCGTCTGATCGTCGAATGTCCTGTATGCCGACCGGGTCATGCTTCGCCTCCCCGCGTACTGGATTTCCGCGTTCCCGCGGAATCTCCGACGAACAGTATATCATATTTTGGGGCGCTCGGTCGATGTTTTTATTGGAAGTTCGACGAAAAAGTAATGATATACCATTCGTTTTGGCAGGCGCGACGCGGAAAAACCGGGCTTCTTTTCATAAAAAAGCCCGGTTCATAGGTCAATACTGCGCTTCAAATGAAACCTCCAGACAGTCGTGAGCGATCGCGTCAAAGCGCATCATCGCCGCCGCGGAGCGCTTCTTTTTGCCGTAGCCGCCGCCCTGGTCGATATATGCCGCAAAACCCGAGCCCAGCCGGTATGTATCGCCGGGGCGAACGGTAAGCGCAATGGAAGCGCCGCCTCCGGCATAGCCCGTGTGGGTCGTGACGGTAAAATTCACGGTGAACCACCCGTCTCCCAGCGCCTGCGCCCCTGAAAAAACATAGCGCATGTCGATCATGGATTGGCTTTTGAGGAGCACATAGTCCCCGAAAAAATAGATACCATTCATGACGTATCCCTCCCAGAGGATTGTAAAGCGCGACGCCGCAATCCGCAAGGCCATCCGGATCAATGCCTGCGGGCGCGGGCCCATCCGTCGCCCAAAGCGGACAAATATTTCGAGGAAACAGCAGACGGGAATAAAAAAAGGCTGTATGAAACAAACCCCGTGTCCATCGCACAGCTTATACTGATACTATACCCGTCAAACGTCCGATTGTCAAGCATTTTTATGAAAAAGCGCGTCCGGAGAGGTTCGGGCGATACCGCGCCGCAGGGGAATACGGCAGCGCGCCATAGGGCTGTTGTCCCGATAAAGACTATCGGTTATGATAGGCCGGGCATCGCAGCGATTGGGAGGAGCGGTCATGGATCTTATAATGATGGAGGACGTGCGCAAAACATACCGCGTCCGGGGCCGCGGGAAAGGTCCGGGCGGATTTTTCGGGCGTCCGGTGCGAGAGGTGCGGGCGCTGTCGGGCGTGAGCCTTTCGATACCGGCCGGGGCGCTCGTAGGGTTCATAGGCCCCAACGGAGCCGGGAAATCGACGACCGTCAAGATACTCTCGGGGATACTGATACCCGACGGCGGCCGCGTCCAAGTGGCGGGCCGGGTTCCCTGGCGGGAGCGGACGCGGCACGTGGCAGGGATAGGCGTCGTATTCGGCCAGCGCACGCAGCTTTGGTGGGACGTGCCGGTCATCGACTCGATGGAGCTGCTGCGCGACATATACCGTATAGGCGAGTCTGAATTCCGCAGCACGCTGGCGCATCTCACGCAGGCGCTTAATATCGCGGATCTTCTCAATACGCCGCTGCGGCAGCTGAGCCTCGGGCAGCGTATGCGCTGCGAGCTGGCTGGCTCGCTCATACACAGACCGCGGATACTGCTGCTGGACGAGCCGACGGTCGGGCTGGACGCGGTGAGCCGCCAGCGTGTGCGCGAATTCATACGGGCGCTGAACGAGCGACAGGGTGTCACGGTACTGCTCACGACACACGACATGGCGGATATCGAGGCGCTGTGCAGCCGGGTGATCGTGATCGGGCACGGCGAGCTGCTCATGGACGGGCCGCTCTCAAAGCTGCGCAGTCAGTACGCGCCCGAGAAGCGCATGACGGTCGAGTTCGCCGCCGCGCCGCCGCCCCCGGTCGCGGGGGCGGGCAGCTGGCAGGCGCAGGGCAGCCGGGTAACGCTGACATTTGATCCGGCTACGCATCCCGCGCCCGTCATGGTCGAGCGCGTATGCGCCGCGTCGCCGGTGCGCGACCTGACGATCGAGAACCTGCCCATAGAGGAGATCGTGGCAAGAATGTACCGGGAGGAAGCGCTGTGAGGTGGAGAGCATTCCGCGCTATCGTGCGCATCCGTATGCGCACGCTCATGACCTATCGGGCCGCCGCGCTTTCCAGTCTGTGCGTGAACGCGATGTGGGGCGC
>JAAYXU010000058.1 GCA_012515725.1 Clostridiales bacterium
CCATGGCAATCTGGAAAAAGTCACTATCACGGCGGGGCCCGATTTTGAGCCCGAGCTGCTGCTTCTCGAGCCCCGACGTCTGGAAATAAAGATCAGATTTCTGGGAATGAACCGCGTGATCAACGTCCAAAAAGCGCTCGAACGTATGGCCAAACCACGGGGCGGCGGCTCGGCCGCCATCGGCATCATAGACAGCGCGGCGCTCTGGAACGACGGTATCTGGCAGGTAAACTGGGACGACAGCGGCTGCGAGGTCGTACCCGCGTCCCGCACCCCCGATATCACGTTGAGCGCGCCCGCATTCGTGCAGATTGCGACGGGCTATCTTCCTCTGGAGCAACTAGCCCGGCGGCAGGATGTGGAGGTCTCGGGCGACGCGCAGGCGCTTGCCCGGCTGTTCCCGGCAAAAAAGATATTAGTCGCCGATTTCTTTTAGTGCGACCTGCTGCAGAGAAAGCGGGCGCACAGCGCCCGCTTTCTCTCATATAGGCCTATTTATGCGGTATCACACCTACGTCAGCTGTCTCAGTCCGCGCACCACCGCGTCCACGGCCTCATCCCGTTCTTCCGGAGGCTCTACGCCGTCGATGAGCTCCCAGCGCTCCTCGTGCTCGATCGTATCCCCGCTGTCCATGAGCACCAGAGGGGACAGCGACTCCATCTCCAGCATGAAGTCGGTCGTGAAGGTCTCAAAGCTCATGCCGCCGTCGGGATAGAACGCCTCCATGTCGTGCTCGTACTGCTTGATGAATGCCTGTCCGTGGTTGAAGTAGATGGCCCAGCCATCCTCGTTGTTGATGCCGAACTTAAACTTCTGCGCGTTCGAGGGATCCTGGCGCAGCATTATATAGCGGTCGCCCCAGCACACGCGGGGGTCGCTCATGCGCGTGTAGGGCCACAGGCCCAGCACGCGGTTTCCTAGGATCCCGGTATCCCGCGCCGGCATCGGCACGACCTCCAGCCCGCCCGGCGAAAGCACCGTCAGCGCCCATATCGCGCACTCGACTGGCCATGCCCCGTGGTTGGTCATCCGGTGGGTGATGACGACGCCCGACCCAGCATTATCGAGCACTATGTCCATCTGCTTGCCCATACCCGCCCATGGCTCTGTCTTCTGACGGGTGCGGATGCCGCCCGTTATCTCCTCCCACTCGATGGGCTCGTTATCGGTCTCATAGCTGCGGGGCATGTGCTCGGGACTGTGCCACATTCGGTGCCCTCCCCATATGTGCCAGCCATTCGCTTCGGAGACGTTCGGAGCTTCGCACATCATGTTGGGCTTCCCGGGAAAACCGTACCGTATGATCCGGGGCCCCACGTCCAGCGTGACATACAGCTCCGCATCGCCGTTCGCGATGCGAGCGCAGCGTCCGAAGGGCGCGTACTCGATGAGAGAAACCGTTGCATCTTTCATTTTATTTTCCTTCCTTTCGCGGCTCATGCCTTGGCTCTTTTGGGTTCGCTTCGATTTTATATTCTACCAGTTGATTCCTTGCGATACAACCCTTGCGCCCCGATAAAAAATGGGATACAATATTGATCGGATGAGAAAGGAGGCCCTATTATGGAACATGAAACCAATCAGGATGCAGTGGTCTTCACCGGCGAGAATGGCGAGGACATCACGCTGCATATCGTAGATTATTTTCTGTACAACGGCGACGAATACGTGATACTGACCGACAGCGAAACTGACGACTGGGACGAGGAAACGGACGAAGAGGAAGAGGTGTGCTGCTGCTGCGAGGAGCACGATCATGACGACGCCCAGGAGGACGAAGAGCCCGAGGAGGTCGACGTCTACGTGATGCGCGTCGAGGTCGTCGACGACGAGAATGAGGAGTTCGTGCCGCTCGATCCTGAGAAGGAAGAGGAAATCCTGGCGTACGCTGAGAAGTTCCTCAATGGCGATCTGCCCGAAGAAGACTACTGATACTTTCATACCGCGCATTGCGCTGCCCTTTAGCCTTTTAGCCCATTAAAAAGAACCGTGAGGATCGCACGGTTCTTTTTTGATCTCAGGCTATGCGCCGTAAAGCGGTTCCTCGTACCGGGTATCCATATCGCGGTAGCTGGCCGTAGCGGCGTCCCATGTGAGCTTAACGGTCCCGGTGGGGCCGTTGCGGTTTTTGGCGATCTTTACCTCCGCTATATTGGAGAGCTGCGCGGCGTCCACGCCCTGCTTCTCGTCGGCGTAGTACGCCTCCCTGTAGAGGAACATGACGACGTCCGCGTCCTGCTCGATCGCTCCCGATTCGCGCAGATCCGCCAGCATCGGCCGATGGTTGTCCCGTCGTTCGGGCGCGCGGGAGAGCTGTGACAAAAGCAGAACCGGTACATTGAGCTCGCGGGCCATGATCTTGAGCGCGCGCGTGATTTCGCTGACCTCCTGCTGACGGTTCTCGGAACGCCCCGACCCGGCGCCGCTTATAAGCTGGAGATAGTCTATTCCCACCAGCGAAAGCCCCTTCTCGAGCTTGAGCCGCCTGCACTTGCTGCGTATCTCCATGACGCTGATACCCGGCGTGTCATCGATGTATATCGAGCTGCGGCCCAGCTTCGCGGCGGCCTCCCACAGCTTGCTGAAGTCGTCGATCTGGCCAGTTCTGATGTTCGCAAGCGGCAGCGGGCCCACGTCGCTCAACATGCGGGCGGCGATCTGATCGCAGGGCATTTCCAGGGAAAACAGAGCGATCGTCGCTCCGTCGTTTCGCAGCGCGACCTGCCGCGCGATGTTTAGCTCAAGGGCCGTCTTGCCCATGCTGGGACGCGCGGCTACCAGTATGAGCTCCGAGGGATGCAGCCCGGCAAGCCAGTTATCCAGCGCGTTGAAGCTCTTTAGCCCCGTAACCGCGCTTCCCTCCTCCGAGAGCACCTGTATCTGGTCGAGCACCTGATCGATCGCTTCCTGTATCGATACGAGTCCCCGGGTGTGCTTCGACTGGGAAAGGCCGAATATCGCTTTCTCCGCTTCCTGGAGTATCTGCTCGACGTCCTTGGACGCGGCGTAGCAGTCCTCGGTCAGCTCGGCCATCACGCGTATCAGGCGGCGCAGCACCGAGCGGTCCTCGACTATCTTGATATACTCTCCCACATGGGCGGCCGAGGGCAGGAACGTGCTTATGCTGCTTATATAGTCATAACCGCCCACCGCTTCCATTACGCCTTCCTTCTCGAGGGCGTCGGTGAGCGTGACGAAATCGACCGGCTGTCCCTTGCCGAAGAGCCCGGCCATCGCCGCAAAAATGCGCGCGTTGTTCTGGTAGTAGAAGTCCTCCGGGTGCAAGCGCTCCACGGCGCGGGCCACTGCCTCGGTCTCCAGCATCATAGCGCCCAGCACGGAGCGCTCAGCGTTCAGATTGTGGGGCGGAACCCTGCCGGCCATGACCTCGCTGTCGGGCAGCTGCGCCATTCTATTCCTCCGCCGTCACCAGCACCTTGATGGTGGCTGTGACCTCCGGGTAGAACCGGAGCTGTACCTCGTACTCGCCCAGCTGCTTGATGTGTTCGTCCAGTGTGATTTTTTTCCTGTCGAATGTGAGACCGAGCTGCTGCTTGAGCGCATCGGCGACTTCCCGGGTTGATACCGAGCCAAAAAGCTTCCCGTTCTCACCCGACCTGACCGCGACGCGTACGCTCTTGCCTTCAATCCGGGCAGCCTCATCTCGGGCCCGGTCCTCGGCTGTGGCGGCCCTGTGCGCCTGCGCTTCCTGATGACGGCGCAGGGAATTGAGTCGGCCGGTATCGGCCGGTATCGCCAGCTTGCGGGGGAACAGATAGTTGCGGGCGTATCCGTCGGACACATTGACGACCTCGCCCTGTCGGCCGCTACCCTTTACGTCCTGCTGCAGTATCACCTTCACCTGTCCTCATCCTCCTTATGCTCGTCCCCGGCGTCCCCGGGATCTTCTTCCCCGCTCTGCCGCTTGCGCAGATCGGATATCATCTGCTGCCGCAGCGACCAGAATCTGCGGATCCCGAATATCATATCGAAGAGACCGATCCAGCTGAGCACTCCGCGCGCGATCAGGAAAATGAGCGCGATCACGGTCACGCGGCCCGGTATCCGCATCTTCCGCCCGGTCAGCCAGAACCAGACGACCGCGGCGCCCTGCACCATGAACGCCTTCATGACCAGGTTCTCCGCCGCCAGCGAAACAGCGGCCATCGGCTCCCAACCGGCGTAGCGGACGATAAACGCAAGCACCAGCATCACCATCATCGGCAGCGATACCCATCGCGGTATCGACCAGATCGCGAATGCCGGAGGTTCGGGCGCTTCATTGTACCAGTCCGCTATTTTCCGGTTCCTTCGCCTGGCTCTCCACAGCGCCAGATTTGGCAAAGCCCAGCCCAGCAGGCCACCGTAGACCGACATGCCCACCACCCAGGACGGCGTCTGCAGGCGTACGCCCTCCTCAAAGACCGGAAGCACGATATCGATAAGCTCTGCGCGCGGCATCGCCAGGTATTCCTGTTGGAGCGCGACAAGCCCCGAAAACGAAAAGTCCCCTTTGGCCAGAGAGGCAAATCCCGTCGCCATTATGGCCAGCGCGTCGTCCACGCCCGAATCGGCGGGCGCTGTCGCGAGGGTTCGCTCGATCCACGCGATCAGGGAGGTGACAGGATCTCCGCCGTATATCGCATAGAGCGCGGTCAGTCCCCCGGCCAGGCCAACGAAGGCCGCGGCGCAGCTTATGACCAGCCCGTCGAAGAACGGCGTCTTGCGGTGCAGCATCCACTGCGCGGCAAAAGCTACCGCGAGAGCGTAGATCGCGACAGGAAGCGCCGCAAAACCCCACCCCGCGATCGCCGCGACTGATATGGCGATGATTAGAAACAATGAAAAGAACGGTTTGCCCATCCGTAAGTCCAGCGCTCCGACCAGACCCGGAAAAAACGCCGCAAGACCAGCCCCCGCTGCCAGCAGCAGCGGCAGACCCATCGTCAGCGCCAGGGCCTCCCAATGAATAGGCATGCTTCACCTCAGTCCATGCATCGGCCGGGCTAACCCCGACTTATTCCAGCCAGCTCCACCGCGGCCGCGTCGGGTTCCCCTACCCGAAGCGATTCGACTTTGCCGCTGAGCCGCGCGTTTACAAGCTCCATCGGAACTCCAAGTCGACCCGCCAGCCGCCATGTGTAAAATATTACCTGGGAGAGCGTTTCCGCCAGCGCGTCGCTGTCGGGGCCTCCCTGAAGCGATCGGAAAAGCCCTGTTACCGCTCCCAGTAAATCCACTTTCAGGCCTTCGATAGCCCGGATGCTGCGGGCGATGTCGAAACTTTTCTCGTGCTTCATGGGGTGCGCCTCCCGGATCGTGAATAACCCTATTGTAGCCAACCGGTATGCCTCTGTCAATGAATATGCGTCCCCGGCGGCACAAAGCGCTCCGATTATCTGTTATTTCCTTCCGTCCGACAAATCCTCCGCGTTTGGCCTCGAAAGATCGATGAGCCGGGGCAGATTGCCTGTCCCGGGCGCGTGCCCCAACCACTCCCGCGCGGGAATCTCAAGGCGCGTGTTCGCCCAGGCAAGGAGCTGGGGCTGCCGCATCGCCGCGTCCACTACCATGTAGCGCACCCGTCCCTGCTCCACCAGAAGCGTGAGCGTCTCGAGCGTGAGATAGCGGTCGCTGCCGTCCCTGCCTCCGGCTATGATGACCGCCTCGCCGCTCATGAGCATCATGCGCGCTCCGCGCTCCCCGCTCCCCACGATCGCGATAGCCTCGCATTTCCCTCGGTTCTCCACCAGATAGCCTAGCAGCGGATCCGCACCGGACTCGGGCGGCCTCTCCCGGAGCATCGGCCCGGCTATAGGTTCGTGCGCGTCGCCGTACGCGAGGGGTGTGCCCGCCCAGACCGCCGCCGGCGTCAGCAGCGCTATGAGCGCCAGCGCCGCAGTCCAGCTTCTGGCCGGGCGAAAGATGCCGTCGGGCGCGTACCTCAGAAGCGCCAGCGTCAGCGCGCATCCGAGAGCGGCGAGCGGCGCGAATACAAGCCATTCGTTCCAGCCCTGCATGTTCCGGGTAATCCACTTGAGCTGCCAGAAGGCCGACACGACCAGCGCCGCGCAGGAGATGAGCGGATAAAACCGCTCCTTCCGGTAGAGCGCGACGCAGGCCTGGAGCCCCAGGCCGCAGCACCCGGCTACAGCCGGGGCGGCCATCACGAGCAGGCCGGTACGCGGCGATTCGCGCGAAAAGGAAAGCGCCGCCCACACCGCGGCCAGCCAGACGAGCCACATCACTGCGCCGCGGAATACCCCCGATCTCCTGTGGATGATCGCCACCACGAGCGACAGGATCCCGCCAAGCGCGGCCGGAACCATCATCCACGCGATCTGACCGCCCCACACCGGCCCGAAAAAGCGATCCGCGCCCGGCTCTTCGGCAAACGCTTCGTCCTCCGACGGACCCGTATCCCAGGATATGAGCGCAAATGCCGAGTTATTTCCCGAGCCGCCGATCCACGGACGCTCCGCCTCGTCGGTAAGCGTCACCGACGTCATCCAGGCCGCCCCCGTCGCCACCAGTACGGCGAGCGCGCACGCCAGACAGACCGCCCGCCTTGCGAGCCGGGGCTCCGCCGGGCTGTCCGGATCGGGGATCCGGATGAGATATACGGCAGCCATCGCGGGTAGCGTCCAAAGCGCGCGCAGCGACCCGATATGAAATCCCAGCCCGATCGAAAACGCGCCCAGCGCCGTAATCCACGCGCCTCCCCCGCGTACTGCGGCGGCCGAGAACGCCCAGGCCGCCAAAAGCAGCAATAACAGCAGCGGCATGTCCGTCGCGGCGCTGCGGGCCGACGCCGCGAATACCGGCGTCACGGCCAGTACGATCGCGCCCAGCAGGCCGCACCAGCGGCCAAGTCCATCGTCGCCCGCATTAAGGCGTATCAGCCTGTAGAGCACGTAGCACGAGCCTACGGCCGAGAGCGCCTGGGGCAGTCTGAGCGCGGAGGGCCCAAATCCAAATATCCGGGCGAAGAGCGCCTGTATCCACAGCCCGAGCGGTAGCCTGTCCGCTGACACAAATCCCAGCGGGTCCACAGAAGCATAGAAGAAATGACGCCACGACAGCGTCATGCTGCGCACCGCGGCCGCGTAGTATGGGTCGCCAAAGCCCGCTTCCTCAAGAAGAGACGCATACAGCAGCGCCGATACCGCCAACACAACGCCCACAAGAGCGCGGTGCGGGGGCTTTACCGTGCCCTGCGGCTGCGTCATTGGCTCCACCTCCGTCCCCAGCTATGTAACAAAAAACTCCTCCGCGCGGGAGGAGTTCGGACAGGCTTTTTAGTCCACCGAGTAGGGCAGCAACGCCATTACCCGGGCCCGCTTGATGGCGATGGACAGATGCCTCTGGTGATAGGCGCATGTGCCCGACATGCGGCGGGGCATCATCTTGCCGCGCTCGGTGATGTAGCGGCGCAGCTTGCTGGTATCCTTGTAGTCTATATCCCGCACCTTATCCACACAGAAGGAACATACCTTCCGGCGGCGGCCACGGCCTCTGCGGTCGCGGTCGCGATCGCGATCGTAATCTGCCACGTTATAGCCTCCTATTGCTGTTGTCTGCCGTCAGAACGGCAGATCCTCGTCGATTTCGTCGGTCTGGGGCGGCGTGTTTTTGACGGGCGGCTTGCTGCGCTGCGAATAGGATTCTCGCGGTGTATCCTGCTGGTACCCGTCGCCGCTTTCCTCGCGCCCCGCGATGCGGTTCAGAAATTTCACCTCGTCGCCCACGATTTCGGTTACATACCTGCGGGTGCCGTCCTGCGCATCGTAGCTGCGGGTCTGTATGCTCCCCGATACGGCCACCTGGCTGCCCTTGCGCAGGTATTTGGCGCAGTTTTCAGCCTGTGTGCGCCAAACAACGACGGGCAGGAAATCCGCTTCCCGCTCTCCCTGTTGATTGGAAAAACGGCGCGTAATAGCCAGCGTGAAATTACATACGCTTATTCCGCTTGCCGTGGTCTTCAGTTCGGGGTCTCTCGTCAGATTGCCAATCAAAAAACACTTATTCATTCGTATGCCCCTCCCCGCTGTCAGTCATCCTTGCGCAAAACCATGAACCGCATTACGTTCTCATCGTTCCGGAAATTGCGCTCGAGCTCGGTCGTAAAGCCCGGCTCGGCCGAAAAATTCATCAGTACATAAAAGCCGTCGTTCCTGTAATTGATGGGATAGGCCAACCGACGCTTTCCCCACTCTTTGATTTCGTCCACCGTGCCCCCGTTGTCGGTGATCAGCGATCCGTATTTCGCGATCTGGGCGGCGATAGCTTCCTCGTCCTGCTCGGCCTGTAAAATGTAGAGAACCTCATACTTATTCATATTATCACCTCCTCGGACTCAAGCGGCCCCGGATCATCGTCCGGAGCGAAGATGGTTCCAGTAACGAATTATAACACGGGATATTTGCCAATGCAAGCGTTGCAAAGGGGTATGTCGGGTCAAAAGCATTTATTATCTATAAAAAGGGTATTAATCACCCTTTTCACAGCACATCCGTTAAGCTGTCTTTGAGAATGATATGAAAGAAGGATAGAGCGGCGGCCAATATCAGAATACTCATTCCGAAACGCTAGAGTAGAATTTCTGCCCCTTCTGCGGCCGACCGGTAGGCGGCCTCGATTATAGCTACCGCCTTACGGGCCTCCCGGCCACTGACCTGTGAAGGCGCGCCGCAGCCGATGGCCTACGCGATATCGGCCAGCTGCCGCCTGTGCAGTTCGTGATCGCTGACCACATGTGTGAATACGTTTACCTTCCGACCGGCGCGTCCTCCGAACCGTTCCAACGCCTCCTGGTCTCCGTCCGCCGGCGCTTTGGGCTGGAAATCCATGATCCGGTCGTCCTCCAGAATGATACCGCCCTCCCGCCCGTGCAGTGAGAACCGGGCCGAGAAGCCGGGATTCATAGCCGTCGATGCCTGGATCACGCCGATGCCTCCGCCATGAAACCGCAGAAGCACCGCCGCGGTGTCCTCGGTTTCGATGTTTGGGTGGGCAAACCGGCCGGTATAGGCGAATACGCTGACCGGCATCCCCATAAACCACTGCATGAGATCCACGTAGTGGATGCACTGATTCATGAGCGCCCCACCGCCATCCAGCGCCCAGGTTCCCCGCCAGGTGTTCTCATAATACGCCGGCGGCCGATACCACTTCATGGCGATGTCGGCAAAGAACAGCTCCCCCAGCCGCCCGCGATTCACGGCGTCCCGAAGCCATCCGTAGAGATCGGCGTACCGCTTGCCCAGTATGCCGTGAACGGTGACATGGTTCTGATCCGCCGCCGCAAGCATGTCGTCTATTCGCCGCGTAGAGATTTCGAGCGGTTTTTCCGCTACGATGTGCTTACCGCGCTGCGCGGCGTACACCGCTATGTCCCTGCGCATTCCCGTGGGCGTACATATGTCCACCACGTCGATCTCGCCGCTGTCGATCATGTCCCGGAAATCGGCAAAAGACCGGCACCCGTATTCGCGGGCGGCGGCACAGGCCGCCGCTTCGCTGACGTCCGAGACCGCGGCCAGACATGCGCCGGGGATCTGGGTCAGGGCCCGCATATGGGTACGGCCGATGTTTCCGCAGCCCACCAGTCCAATGCGCAGTTCTTTGCCATGCTCCATGCTCCG
>JAAYXU010000059.1 GCA_012515725.1 Clostridiales bacterium
AGGCTCAGCGCCGACAGCGCGAGCCCTCCGGCAAGCAATCTCCCGCTGTGCTGCGGCCAGCGTCCTCCCGCCAGCCGGCCGGTGAGCGTACCGCCCCAAAAGAGCATGAGCGCGATCTTTCCCAATGAAGGCTCCACAAGGACGCGCAGGAAATATGTATCCATCCAGTACGAGGCCGCCGCCTCTACGCCCACATACATGAGCAGCGACAGGCACAGCGTACGGTATACACGCTCCCGCAGGAGTGCCAGCGACGCCGCGCCGGGCAGACGGCGGACCGCGGTCCGCGGCGCTTCAGACGGGATATGGCGCACGCGAAGGAGCAGCGCGGCAAACAGGACGCCCATGAGTCCCAGCATTCCCCGCCACGACAGCGGCGTTGCGAGCACCGCCAGCGCGAGAGCCGGGCCTGCGACCGCTCCGGCGCTAAGATAGGCCTGCGAATACTGTATGAGCGCGGCGTCCCGGCCGGGATTGCGATCGGATATTAGCCCCGTGACGCCCGATTCGAGCACGCTGTAGGCAAAGCCACAGGCCAGTATCGAGGCCGCCAGCAGCGAGTATGCGCGGGAAAGGGCCGCAGTGACGATCGCGACGATATAGATGGATGCGGCAAGCAGTATGATAGGCTTCCTGCCGAAACGATCGCCGGTCTCACCCGCAAGTAGCGGGCCGGCGATGATCCCGATGAAATTCATGCTCACGAGCGCTCCCGAGGCCGTCAGCGACAGCCCCAGATCGGCAGACATGCGTTCCAGTATGCTCTGCAGCGTCGCCAAATGCACGCCCAGCATGACCATGATGCCAAAGCACACCCGGTTATTGGGATCGGGTTTCATTGGGTGAGGCCTCCGGTTCGTTTTTCTGCATCATACCCGATGAGGGCGATAAATACAATACCGACCCGTTTGCCCGGATCCTGCGAGGAGGCGGTATATTGGTCATGCGTATGCCGGCAGCGCCGCGCGAATGCCCGTGGAGTCCCGACGGAGAGGGACTAGCCGCGGCGCTTGCGCGGGGGCTTAGGCAGGCTGGAGACGATATCCGCGTCGTGACGGGCCGCGGCCCTGCGGCGGGGGCGCTGGCCGCCGCGCTGGAGAAAGAGGCGTGCGGGGCGCAGGCGCTTCGCTTCGTGTGCGAAGGACTGCCGCCCCGGTACTGGCCGGGCTGGGCGGCCGGGCTCGCGCTGTGCGGCGAGACGGTATGGTGCGTTTGCGAGGTGGGGACCGCGCTCTCAGGCCCGGCGCTGGAGGCCGCGCGCTGGGCCGGAGGGAGGAAGCTCGCGGGGCTGACGCTCATAGTCTGGGGCGCGCCGCCCGCGGCCTGCGATCCGGCCGCGCTCTACGCCGCTCTGGGATGGAAGGCCATCGAGATCGCGGCGGGCAACGGGGCGGGTATCGCAGCGACGCTCGCCTCCAGGAGCGGTACACCGCTGCCCGTGGCGGTATTCATAAAAAACAGCGAGGCTGTGCGATGAGCGTGCATGATCCCCGGCTGGAGTACGTATCCGCGCTGGCCCGCCATACGAAGCGGGACGGATCGCTGATCGCGTTCGACTGCGGAAGCGGGCTGTTTGCCGAGCAATGGGCCGGAAGGCCCGGAAGCCTAGTGCGGGCTGAATCGCCCGAGCTCATGCTCGCGCTGGCGTCGGGCGCGTCGTCGGCCCGTCGCCGCGCGCTGTGCCATGGTCCATGCGAACCTCTGGCCGCCGCGGCCGCGGCGGCGCTTGGCAGCGTCATAGGAGCGCCGCCCGCCGTGGCGCTCGTGGGCGTTGCGCCATGCGAGCCGACCGAGCCACCCCGCGATCTGTCGCCGCTCGGCGCGCTCTCCGCCGTCCGGGTGCTCTGTCCCGCGGACGGGCCGCAGGCGGCGGCCGCGGCGGACACGCTCATGGGCATCGACGGGCTTGTGTACATGCGGCTCCCGGCGGGATTGATGCCCGACGTGACGCGGCCCGGCGAGGCGTTTGAGCCCGAGACGCTGCTGCCGCTGCGCGAGGGACGGGATCTGTGCATATTCGCGGCGGGCGCAGCCGCCGCTCCGGCGCTTCGCGCCGCCGACCATCTTCTGGGGCAGGGACTTTTCGTGTCGGTCGTGCTCGCGCCCGCGCTGCGGCCCCTGGACGGGCAAGAGATCATCCGGTGGGCGCGCCGTTCGGGGCGCGCGCTGACCGCCGAGGAGCACGGCCCCGGCGGCTTGGGCGATGCGGTATGCCGCGCGCTGCGCGGGCAGCCGGTCGCCGTCGATACGGTCTATCTGCCCGCCGGGCCGCCAGAGGTCGCAGAGGGTACGCGCCGTAAGGCGGCAGACGAGATATTTCTGCGCGCGCTGGCGCTGCTCGAGTGGTGACTGATCGCCCCGGGTAGGACTTACCTAGAACTCAATCCTCAGGCTGACAAGATCGTGGGCGGCCATCGGTAGCGACAGCGCCTGGCCGCTGAGCGACCCCGTAAACGAGCCGGTCGGACGCTCCAGCAGATCCACCGGAACCACCGAGCGGGGCAGCGCGGGTAGTGCGACATCCGCCTCCGTGTCGCCGTCCGACAGGTTGAGGAGGCGCAGTATGTAGCCCTGGCCATCCTCCGCGGCCTTGAAGCACAGCAGGCGTACCGGGCCGCCGACTGCCAGCCCCGACTCTACAGCCGCGCGGACGCCCGGATGCGCTCCGTCGGATATCGCGGTAAGCGGTGCGGAAAGCCGGTCGGTCATCCGGTACGCCTCTCCGGGCGTCAGGTTTACCGCTCCCAGCGCGACGGTAAAGGCGTGCTCGCCAAGCTCGGGATACGGATCGGGATCGAACGAACCCCGTATGAGCGTGACGCGCACACTGCCGTCGTGCCAGCGATACCCGTGCCTGCCGGGCGAGGAGAGCAGCAGCCCCGCGCTTCCGCACGGGACGACCGCGTGGGACAGCGACGGCACGTCGATAGGAAGCGCCGGGCGCGTGACCGGACCCAGCGGCGCGTCGTAGCGGCATCGCTCGCCGGGATTTGCCGGACAAGCCGCAAAATAGAGCTGCGGTACCCAGGTCTGGGCGGTACCCCATTCGAGGAAGCGGCACGTCGCGTCCAGCCGCAGCAGCGGACTGCCGCTGTCCAGTGTCGCCGTTACCGTGAGCTCCGAGTGCTCGCCAAACGGGATCTGGTACGAGAGTGTGCTGCGCAGCGGGCCGGTTTCCAGAGCCAGAAGCCGCACGGGACCGCTGTGTACCGGGTCGTCCCGCATCAGGCGGCCGACGACCCAGGCCGTCATGCGGCGTCCGGGATCCTCCTTGGCGAAGCGGAATCCGGCCGGAGCCGACAGGAGCTGGGCGCCGCTGTTCTTATCGGTAAGCGAGGAGAGTCGCCCGTCCGGATCGAATACCGCCCGCAGCCGCTCGTTCTCCAGCGTCCACGCGGCGGTTCGCTCGACGCGGGGCGCACTAAAGCCAGGCAGAGCGACGCTTTCCCTGGGCCTGGGCGACACGGCGCAAAGGCTCCGGCCCATCGCAGGGACCTTGATGCGCGTAAGCACCGTGACATAATGATGCCCCCAATATGCGCTGAAATCCTTCTTCACGGGCTGACAGGGCAGCTCCCGTCCCTCCGCGTCCCGGATAAATAGCTCTGCCGGGTCGACGTTCATATCCCACAGCGTCAGCTCCACGACCTCGTCGCGCTCGTACGGGGACGGATTGAACACATGAAAGAGGCGGGTGCGGCCCGCATGCCGCCCGGCCTGCGTCGCGCGTCCCTGTGCCACTCCAAAGCCCACGCCCGCGCCCTCGGAGAGGCTTTCGGCGGTATCGGAGCCGTCGGCCCACGACGATGTGTCCACCGCCGCGGCGATGGCCCGCAGCGCCTGGGAGCGCATAGCGCCGGC